>JAIYBS010000010.1 GCA_027488415.1 Planctomycetaceae bacterium
AGCATTACGTGGCCAATAACCCCTCGCTCCGGGAGGTCCGGAGAACGATCTCCGCGGATCCCGCCGGGAATCCGCACGGATCGCAAGTCCCGTGCGTAACGATTGTTGGACTCGCAGTTCCCGGAATCGCACCGTCGGAGGGTGGTACGTCCGAAATCCGTGACCTTCGCGTCCGGTTCGGCTTCAGATCAGTAGGGCGTGTCTCCGATAAGGAAGTCGGGCATCAGTTTCCGAGAGAGCACAACGCACGGCGCGCGACCCACGAGCGCGATGAACGGAGGCCAAGGGCCATGAACGACACCACCACGCTTGCACTCATCCAGCAGTTCCTCAACTACCTGACCGACGAGCGGCACTTCAGCCCGTACACGGGCCGGTGCTACGGGCTCGACCTGCGCCAGTTCGTGGACTTCATCGAGTCCAAGGGCGGCATCAAGGTCGACCTCGAGAAGGAGCGGAAGGCGCTCGAGGCGCGCAGCACGGGCACCGACACGGTGACCGGCCGCATCCTCAAGTGCGACGTGGACATGATCCGCGAGTTCCTGGCCAAGCTCGGCGAGCAGAAGTACTCCGCCGCCACCATGGCCCGGAAGATCGCGACGCTGCGCAGCTTCCACAAGTGGATGGAGCGCAAGCAGCTCACCCCGACCAACCCGATGGTGCTCATCCGCACGCCGAAGCAGGCCAAGCGCCTGCCGAAGGCGATCTCGGTCGAGCAGATCGAGCGGCTGCTCTCCGCGCCGGACGACACCGAGATCCTCGGCGCGCGCGACCGCGCGATCCTCGAGACGCTGTACTCGACCGGCATCCGCGTCTCCGAGGTCGTCGCCATCAACCGCGGCGACCTGAACGACACCGGCGAGGAGATCATCATCCGCGGCAAGGGCCGGCGCGAGCGCCGCGTCCCGCTGGGAAGCCATGCGCTGAAGGCGCTGCGGCACTACCTGGGCATGGTCGACGCCGACCTGCAGTCGCGCGGCAAGCGCATGGGACCGGACGACTCGCTGTTCGTGAACAAGAACGGCGGGCGCCTCTCGAGCCGGTCGGTGCGCCGCAAGGTCGCCAAGTACCTCGTCGAGGCCAACCTCGACCCGGACATCTCGCCGCACACGATCCGTCACAGCTTCGCGACGCACCTGCTCGACAACGGTGCGGACCTCCGTGCCGTGCAGGAGCTGCTGGGCCACCAGTCGCTGAGCTCGACCCAGGTCTACACGCACCTCACCAGCGGGCGCATGCGCGACGGCTACGACAAGGCGCACCCGCGCGCCGAGGCGAGCTGACCCGGCACGGGACGGGATTCGAACCAATCGGCAACGCAGTGCCTTCCGAAGTGATGGCGCTGCGTCTGTCGTTTTGGGCGAAGGAAAAATGAACCCGGGAGCGCGGCTCCACGCCTGATGCCGCGCTCCCGAGGTTCGCCGCCGGTTTCCTAGGCCGGCGGATGGGCACTGGTGTCCGAAGCCAGTGCCCGGTCCCTTTTCTGAACTCATTGGTGGCACGCCGTGCTGGGCACGGGTCCACCACTCCGCCCCGAGCTATGGGGGTACGGGGACACGAATGTCCGCCGCACCTCGAGGCGTGGGCGAGCCGCGGCAAAGGGACGAAGCCGCGTGGTCCGGGATGTCACCCTCTTACCGTCACGAAGCCCCACCGGGAGGAAGCAAGAGACTTGCGGTTCGTGAACGTGCAAGATGCACGGTTTGGCACGGACTGCAAGGTTCTTGATCCCGGATTCGGGCTCCGTCAGTGAATACGCATTTCTCTAGAGAAATGCCTCGGCAGTTCGGCCTCAAACCGCAAGATCCTTGCTTTGGATGCCCGCGGGAACGTGATATCGGTCTTTCGACCCTACCATCCCGGGCATGGAGCCCGTCGGCACCGTTGATTCCCCGCCTGGACCGCCCGTCGTCGGGGTGATCATGGGATCGCAGTCGGACTGGACGACCATGGAGCATGCCGCCAAGGCGCTTGCGGACCTCGGGATCCCGCACGAATGCCGCGTGGTGAGCGCACACCGGACCCCCGACCTGCTGTTCGAGTACGCGTCGACCGCCCGCGACCGCGGCCTGCGCGTGATCATCGCGGGCGCCGGCGGCGCGGCGCACCTGCCGGGCATGTGCGCGAGCAAGACGCCCGTGCCCGTGCTCGGGGTGCCCGTGCAGAGCAAGGCGCTCAGCGGGCTCGACAGCCTGCTGTCGATCGTCCAGATGCCGGCCGGCATCCCGGTGGCGACGTTCGCCGTGGGCGCGCCGGGTGCGGTGAATGCCGCGCTCTTCGCCGCCGCGGTGATCGCCGCGGATGATCGGAAGGTGCGAGATCGCCTCGACGCGTTCCGCGCCGCGCAGACGCAGAAGGTCCTCGCACAGCCCGACCCGAGGTCCGCGCTCGTCGCGGGCGGGGGCTCCTGATGCTCGTCGGCGTCGTCGGCGGCGGGCAGCTCGGGCGGATGCTTGCGCTCGCGGGGATTCCCCACGGGCATCGCTTCCGGTTCCTCGACCCCGATCCCGCGTGCCCGGCGTCCGCCGTCGGCGACGTGGTGTGCGGCGCGTACGACGACCCCGCGGCGCTGGAGCGGTTCGCGTCCGGCCTCGACGCGGCGACCTTCGAGTTCGAGAACGTGCCGGCGGCGACGATCGACGCGCTGTCGGCGCTGGTGCCCACCGCGCCCGGCTCGCGCAGCCTCGGGGTCGCGCAGGACCGCATCGCGGAGAAGCAGTTCTTCCGCTCGTGCGGGATCCGCGTGCAGGCGTTCGAGGCCGTGTCGACCGAGGCAGACCTCGCCGCCGCGTGCGGCCGCGTCGGCACGCCCGCCGTGCTCAAGTCGCGGCGCATGGGCTACGACGGCAAGGGGCAGTCGGTGGTGCGCAGCGTGCGCGACCTCGCGGACGCGTGGCGCGCGGTCGGCGGCGTGCCGTGCATCTACGAGGCGTTCGTCGACTTCTCGTGCGAGGTGAGCATGATCGCCGTGCGCGCACGCGACGGCGACGTCCGTACGTGGGCGCTCTCGATGAACGAGCATCGCGGCGGGATCCTGCACCGCACGGTCGCCCCGGCGCCGCGGCTCCCCGCGCACGTGGTCGAGGAGGCGGACCGCGCGATGCGCACGGCGATCGAGGCGCTCGGCCACGTCGGCGTGCTCGCGATCGAGTTCTTCGTCACGCCCGACGGGCTCGTCGCGAACGAGATGGCGCCGCGCGTCCACAACAGCGCGCACTGGACGATCGACGGCGCGGTCACGAGCCAGTTCGAGAACCACGTGCGCGCGGTATGCGACGAGCCGCTCGGGTCCACGGACCTGCGCGGGGCGAGCGGGATGGTGAACCTCGTGGGCTCGATGCCCGACCGCGCCGACCTGCTGTCGGTGCCCGGCGCGCGGCTGCACGACTATGGCAAGTCGCCTCGACCCGGCCGCAAGCTCGGCCACGTGAACGTCTGCGCGCCGGACGAGCGGGTGCGCGACGCCCAGCTGCGCGTGCTCGAGGAGCTCGTGGCGCGCGCCGCGGCACCCGTTCGCGCCCGCTGAAGCAGGTGCTTCAGCTCGGCGTGCGATGATCCCTCCGATGTCCTGGACCGTCTCCCTGCTTCCGGACGACCCCGCGCCCATGCGTGCGCTCGCGCGCGCGGTGCTCGATGCGGCGCCGACGGCGAACGGCATCGCCGACGCCTCCGACGCGCTGGTGATCGTGCCGGCGTCGCGCGCGCGCCGGTCGTTCGAGCGGCACCTCTTCGACCTCGCGCGTGAGCAAGGCATCGCGGCGGTCGCGCCGCACGTGGTCACGCCCGGCGCGCTCTTGGCGCGGTTCACGGTGCCGTCCGGCTGCGCACTCGGTGCGCTGGGCGAGCGGGCTGCATGGCTCGCCGCCATCGACCGCTGCGGACCGGACGAGCTCGCGGCGCTCTTTCCCGAGCGGATCGGCGACGCGGCGCCCGACGAGCGCTCGCGCGAGGCGGTCGCCGACCGCATCGCCTCGCTGCACCGCGAATGCGCGGCGGCGGGGCACCGGTTCGCCGCGGTCGCCGCACACGTCGAGGCCACCATGCCCGATGCCGACCCCGCCCGCTGGCGCGCGCTGGTGTCGGTGGCCGCCGCGCGCGAGGCGTTGCTCGCGGAGGCGGGCGCCGCCGACCGCTCGCTCGACGCGATCGACGCGGTGGCGTCGGGTCGTGTCCGGTTCGACGGCATTCGCCGCGTGCACGTGTTCCTTGCAGACCCCGACCCGGTGCAGCGGGCGCTCCTGCGCGCGATGGCCGGTCGCGGCGTCGACGTGCGGTCGATGGTCCATGCGGAGGGCGATGCGCTTCCCGCGCCGCTCGACGGCGACGGCTGCCCGGACCACCAGGCGTGGAGCCGCGCCGCGGTCGACGTCGGGCAGTCGCGCATCCTGCGCGCCGGGGCGCCGGCGGACCAGGCGGCCGCGGTCATGGACGCGATCGCCGCGATCCCCGCTCCACGACGCAGCGACGAGATCGCGGTCGCCGTGCCGGATCCGGCCGTCGCGGCGGAGGTGTCGGTGCGGCTTCCCGCCTGGGGCGTGCCGGTGTCGGCGCCGCCCGGGCGCAGCGCCGCGGACGGCCCGCTCGGCATCCTGCTCGCGGCGATCGCCGAGTGGATCGGCTCCCGCAGCTGCGACGCGCTTGGCCAGCTGGTGCGCATGCCGGCGGTCGAGCGCTGGCTCGAGGTCTCCGGCGTGCGCGACCCGATCGCGACCACGGCGGACTTCGCCGCACGTTCCGGCGCGCGGACGGTTCCGTTCGCGGGCAAGCATGCTGCCACTGCGAACCTCGACGGCGTCATCGGCGCGCTCGACCGGCTGCTCGAGCCGCTCGCGGGCGCACGGACCGCGTCGGCCGTGGCCGCGGCGCTCCGGCCGCTGCTCGACGAGCTCGTGCGCCCGGCCACGGTGCAGGACCGCGACGCGGGCGATGCCGCGCGCGAGGCGCTCGACGAGCTCGCGGCGTTGCCGCGCCCGCTCGACCGCGGTCCGTCGGCCGCGTCGTGGGTGCGAATGGTTCGCGAATCGATGACCTCCGCGTCGCTGCCGTCGGCGGGTTCGGAGGACGGCATCGAGCTGATGGGCTGGCTCGAGGCCGGCATCGACGACGCGCCGCACCTCGTGCTCACCGGGATGAACGAGGGCATCGTGCCGGAGGGACTGACGATCGACCCGTGGCTCCCGGACTCCGCGCGCGAGCGGCTGGGCATGCAGTGCGCCCGCCGGCGACAGGCGCGCGACGCGTGGATCCTGCACGGGCTGCTGCGTCGCAAGCGGTCGCTCTGCCTCGTCACGGGGCGAACGACCGCCGACGGCGAGCGGCTTCGGCCGTCGCGGCTCCTGCTCGGGGTGCGCGGCGAGGCGCTCGCGCAACGCGTGCTGTGGCTCACCGGCGAGGAGGGCGGGCTGGCGCAGGCCGCGCGTTGGCAGGGCACGGCACCCGCGAACGGCCTGTTCGGGCCGAGCCTCGTGCCGGAGGGCGAGTCCAAGATCGGACGCATCAGCGTGACGAGCTTCCGCGACTGGTTCGCGTCGCCCGCGCTGTTTCGGCTGCGGCGCGACCCGCGCATCAAGCTCACCGACGCGGGTGGGCCCGCGACGGAGCTCGACCCGATGACCTTCGGCACGCTGGTGCACGACGCGCTCGAGGCGTGGGGCAGGCGCGCCGCGGAGCGCACCGCCGCCGGAGAGGACCCGGAGACGGATGCCTCGGTCATCGAGCGCGAGGTGCTCGACGCCTTCGAGGTCGTCCGTGCCCGGCAGTTCGTGCCGAATGTCCGAGGTGCGTTCGAGGTCCAGTTCGCGCTCGCGATCGAGCGGCTGCGCGCCTTCGCGCGCGTGCAGGCCGGCTGGGCCGCGTGCGGGTGGCGGGTCGTGCGCGCGGAGCAGCAGTTCGACACGTTCGACGGTACGACGCCCGCGCCGATGCTCGGTTCGACGGGTATCCGGCTCTGCGGGCGCATCGACCGCGTCGACCTCCACGACGAGCTCGGGTACGCGGCGCTCGACTACAAGACGTCCTCCGAGGCGTCGACGCCCGAGGCCGCCCACCGCAAGCCGAAGACCGGCGAGTGGCTCGACCTGCAGCTGCCGCTCTACCGCGTGCTGCTCGGCTCGACCGGCATCGACGTGAAGCCCGACCGGCTCGGCTACTTCGCGCTGCCGTCGAACCCGTCCGACGCCAAGGTGATCCTCGCCGAGGATTGGGACGACGACTTCGCCATCGAGGCCGAGGCCGAGGCCTGCCGCATCGCCGCGCTCGTCGCGGCCGGCGACTTCTCCGGGGATTGCTACCGGCCGCAGTTCGCGGACGACCCGTTCGCGGCCGTGTTCTGCGAGGGAATGCGCGGGCTTCGCCAGGAGGCCTCGCCGTGAGCAATCGTTCCGTGGTGGTGGCCAACGCCGGGAGCGGCAAGACGTACCTGCTCGCGAACCGCATCGTCCGCTGGATGCTCGAGGAGCGCCGCCGGAGCGGGACCGCGTCGCCCGACCGGATCCTCGCGGTGACGTTCACCCGCAAGGCGGCCTCGGAGATCGTGGACCGCATCCTGCGTCACCTGGCGCTCGGCGCGACGGACTCGAAGGCCCGCGAGGGGTTCGAGCAGCCCGCGCAGGTTGGCGCATTCGAGGCCGACGAGTACATGGCCGTGCTCGAGGAGTTCGTGCAGGCGCTCGACCGCGTCTCGCTCTCGACGATCGACGGCTTCTTCGCGCAGCTCGCGCGCGCGTTCGGGCCCGAGCTCGGGCTGCCGGAGGCGTGGCGCATCGGCGACGAGGACGAGCTCGCCGCGCAGCGGACGGAGGCGATCGGCGACGTGATTGCCGAGGACCACCGGCGCGCGACCGAGCTCGCGAGGCGGATCGCGGACGGTCGCCCGAAGGTCGAGGTGCAGGCGGGCATCGACTCGGCGCTCGGCGCGGCGCTCGCGCTGTGGTCGCGTGCCGCGCTCTCGGGTGACGCGAAGGTCGTGTGGGGAAGGCTGCTCGACGACGAGGTGCAGCTCTTCCCGGGCGCACGGTTCGCGAAGCAGGACGAGCTCGACGCCGCGCTCAAGGCGCTCCGCCGCGCGGACGTCCCGCTCACGAAGGACGGCAAGCCGCGCGCGAAGTGGATCGGCGCGCGGAACCGCGTCGGTGACATGATCGCCGACGGGCGGTGGTTCGAGCTCCTGAAGGACAGCCTCGTCCAGCGCGTCCATCGCGGCGAGCAGTTCGACAGTGCCGACGCGCCGCGCGAGCTCGCCGACGCGCTCGGCGTCGCGATGCGCCACGCGCTCGCCGAGCTGCAGGAGATCCTGCGGAAGCGCCTCGCGGCGACGGCCGAGATGGTGTCGCTGGTCGACGCGAGGCTGCGCGACATGCAGCGCTCGGACGGCGTCCTCGGGTTCGGCGACATCGCCGACGCGCTGGCGCGCTCGCAGGCGATCGGCGCGGCCGGCGACGGCGGCGAGCGGCTCGCCGCGATGCGCGAGCGCCTCGACCGGCAGGTGCGCGACCTCGCGCTCGACGAGTTCCAGGACACCGCGCCCGTGCAGTGGTCCGTGATGGAGCCCCTGGTCTCGGAGATCATGTCGACCGACCGGCGGCTGCTCGTCGTCGGCGACCCGAAGCAGTCGATCTACGGCTGGCGCGGCGGCACGCCGGCGCTGCTCGAATCCGTGCGAAGGCGCGAGGGGCTCGACGACGACGTCACGCTCGACACCAGCTGGCGCTCGAGCCCGGTGGTGCTCGCGTTCGTCGACGCCGTGTTCGCCGACCTGAAGTCGCTCATGGATGCCGCGCCGCTCGACGAGCGACCGGAGAAGGCCGAGCAGGCGTTCAGGGAGGCGAAGCTGCCGATTCCCCGCGGCGTCGACAGGACGCCGCTCCAGCGCGCGCTCGCCGACTGGCCCTACGTGCGGCACAAGGCCGCGCCGCCGAAGGCAGGCAAGCCCGGGCTGGTGCAGGCGTTCCTTGCCGTCTCCGACAAGATCGACGACCTGGCCGAGTGCGTCGCGGAGGTCGTCTGCGCCCGCGCCGCGGCGCGACCCGGTGCCGAGATCGCCGTGCTCGTCTCGCGCAACGCGGAGGTGACCGCGTGCGTCGCGGCGCTGCGGGACCGCGGCCTCGAGGTCTCGCACGAGGGGCGGTCGCCGGTGTCCGACTCGGCCGCGGCGACCGCGGTGCTTGCCTTGCTGCGCGTTGCGGACTGCGCCGACGACACGATCGCGCACTGGGTCGCGACGCGCGAGCCCGCGTGCTCGCGGCTCGGCCTCGTCCCGATGGAGCGCCACGGCGGCGGCGCGGGTCTTCGCGAGGCGGCGCGCGCGCTGTCTCGGCGCGTCCGTGCCGAGGTCGCCGAGCTTGGCCTCGGACCGTGGATCGACCGCACGGCGGCCGCGCTCCGCGACGCCTGCTCGCGCCACGACCTCGAGCGCCTGCGGCAGCTGTCGGCCCTGGCCCACGAGTCGGATCCGATGCTCGCGGGCGATCCGGGCCGCTTCGTGCGCGCGGTCGCCGAGCGGATGAGCGGCGCCGCCGAGCAGGCGCGGATCCGCGTGATGACCGTGCACATGAGCAAGGGGCTCGAGTTCGACGAGGTGGTCTGCGCGAGCCTCGGCGAGACGCTCGGCCGGGTCGAGGGCGGCGCCGGCGAGTGGGCGGCGCTGGTGCCCGAGCCCACGGGCGCGCCCGTCGCGATCGCGCCGGTCGTGAACAAGGAGTTCGTGTCGCTCTCGCCGCTCCTCGCCGCGTTCCGCGCCGAGGCGCAGGTCGCGCGGCTCGGGGACGACGTCAGCAAGCTGTACGTGGCCCTCACGCGCGCGAAGGAGGCGATCCACCTGGTGTGCCCGCCGCGGTCCTCGAGCGACGAGCCGAGGCCGACGCCGACCTGGCTCCTCCGCCGTGCGGTGGACGGGTTCGAGCAGGCCTACATGGCGGCCGCGCTGGGCGCGGGCGATGCGCCGTTCTGGACGTTCGTGCCTCCGGGCGAGAGCCTCGGCGAGCTTCCGGCGACCCCCGCGCGCACGGAGCGCGCCGCGACTGCGCCGACCGCCCCCGAGCTCGAGCGCGTCGCGCGTCCGACGGGCGTCCGCGCGCCGAGCACGCATGCCGGCGACGGGGGCACGTTCTTCGCGTCGGAGTTCGAGGGACTTCCCGACGGCGAGCGCGGCTCGATTGCGCACGCGTGGTTCGAGCGGATCCGCTGGCGCGGCGAGGCCGCGCTCGACGCGATCGACGAGTCGGCGCTCCTCGACGCGGTGGCGATCGAGATCGGCCGGCCCGTCGACCGCGCGCTTGCCGGCGAGGTGCGCACGATGGTCGATCGAGCGATCGCCGGGCCGATGGGCGCGGTGCTCGATCGCGCGCGCACCGAGGCGTGGCGCTGCGACTCGATCGAGGTCCGCGCGGAGATGCCGTTCGCGGCGGTCCTCGGCGGCACCCTCGTGCGTGGCCGGATGGACCGCGTCGTCCTCGGGATCGCCGGCGGCAGGGTGGTGCGCGCCGAGGTGGTCGACTGGAAGACCGGCGCCGCCGCCGCGCAGGGCGCCGACTTCGACCGGCGGATCGCGGGCTACCGCGAGCAGATGGACGGCTATCGCCGCGCGCTCTCGGCGATGTTCGGGCTCGACGCGGCGTGCGTGACCGCGGTCCTCGCGTTCCCCGAGCGGGGCCAGCTGGTGGAGATCTCCGGCCCGTTCGCGGGGTGATCCCGCCGCCTCGTCAGAAGCTCCACGTCACGAACGCGCCCAGCAGCGCGCTCGGGTCGACGGTGGTCTCGCGCAGGCTGCCGCCCGACGAGTCCTCGAGCTGCAGCTTCTCGTAGAACGTGAGGCCCACCACGAGATCGAGCCGCAGGCCGTCGACGATGTCGTAGCCGGCGCTCGCGAAGGCGGCCCACGTCTGGTCGAGGCCGACGCCGTTGTTCAGCAGCGGATCGGCGTCCGAGGCAAGCCGGAAGCGGCGCTGCTGCCAGCCGATGCCGAGGGCGACGTCGAGCTTCGAGCCTTCCGGCTCCCAGGCCACGTCGACGCCGACGAACGGGCTCGCCGGCGGCCGGCGGATGGTCGAGAGCTCCCACTCGGGCGCGAAGTTCCAGTGGATGACCGGGATCGGGATCACGATCGGCTGGTTCTCGATCTGCGTCACGCCGAGCACGCCGATCCCGAGCATCATCTCCCGGCTCGGCGCCCACGCGATGCTGCCGATGCCGCCCCCGTAGATGCTGTCGCCGGCGTCCGCGTCCGCCTCGCCCGCGAGCGCGAAGATGCCGCCGAAGGTCGCGACCCAGTTGTCCGCGACCTTGAAGCTGCCGCGCAGCTGCAGGCCGAACAGGTTGACGGTGTCCCAGGGCGACCGCGTGCCGAGCGGCGAGAGGCCCGACCAGCGGTACATGTCCGCCTCGTAGCCCATGGCGATCGTCAGCGACCAGTCCTGCTGCGTGACGAGGCGCGACGAGAAGCTCGCGTACAGGCGGTCGGCCGACATCGAGCCGGTGCCGCCGGTGTTCGCGGTGAACTGGTGGATGTATCCCGCGCCGAGCGAGAAGGGCGGCTGCTGCGCGAACATGCCGCGCGGCTGCCCGCCGGCCGCGCCGCCGGCATCGGTCGTGCCCGCGGGCTGCGCGGCGGCGTCGACGGTGCGCGGCGGCATGTCCGCGTCGGTGGGCGCCTCCACCTGCGCCTGCGCGGCGATCGCGAACGATGCGGCAAGCAGCGCAGCTGCGGGAACGGTTCGTGCGGGGGTCATGTCGGCATCGTAAACCCCCGAAATTCGCCGCGCTTTCGGGAACCTCCGCCGACCGCGCGGATCCGCGCAAGTGGCGCCGACGTTTCGCCGATGATGCCTCCGGGCGAGGACTATGATCCCCGCTCCCGCGCTCGGCGCGGGCACCCGAAACCGAGGATCGCATGCACCTGAACCTCCCCACCGGCCTCTACCAGAACGGCGTCCACGGCAACATGCAGGCGACGCCGAACACGCTCGCCGCCGCCGGAATCGGCCGTGACATGATCCGGCCCGACCTCTACGCCAGCGTCGCCTACCAGCGCACGCGCGAGATGACGATCGACGAGCTGCTCCTCGAGAACCGCGTCGTCTTCCTGATCGGCGAGATCAACCACGCCTCCGCGGCGCGCGTGATCATGCAGATGCTGTACCTGGAGAACCAGAAGCGCGGCCAGGACATCAACTTCTACATCAACAGCCCGGGCGGCGCGGTCGACGACACGCTGGCCATCTACGACACCATGCAGTTCATCTCGAGCGAGGTGGCGACCTACTGCATCGGCCGCGCGTACTCGGGCGGCGCCGTGCTGCTGGCCGTCGGCCAGAAGGGCAAGCGCATCATCCTCCCGCACGCGAAGGTGATGATCCACCAGCCGCACGGCGGCGTCTACGGCCAGACCTCGGACATCCAGATCCAGGCCGAGATGATCCTCAAGATGAAGCGGCAGCTCAACGAGATCCTGGCCAAGCACACGGGCCAGGACGTCGAGCGCGTCGCCAAGGACGCCGAGCGCGACAAGTACTTCAGCGCCGAGGAGGCCAAGGCCTACGGCCTGGTCGACGACGTCGCGAGCTTCCCGGAGAAGGGCAAGCGTTGACGCGTTCGCAGTCCGTGCACCCGCTCGGCGGGGCATCCCGCCACGACGACGACGAGGACCACGAGTGGGTCTCGGTGCCGCTCGTCGTCGACAAGCGCGGCAAGAGCGAGGAGCTCGTCGACCTCTACAGCCGGCTGCTGCGCGACCGCGTGGTGTTCGTCGGCGGCGGCATCTCGCGGCCGCTCGCGCAGGTGGTGACCGCGCAGCTCCTGTTCCTCGCCAACGAGGACCCGAAGGCCGAGGTCAGCATGTACATCAACAGCCCGGGAGGATCGATCTCCGACGGGCTGGCGATCATCGACACCATGCGCTCGATGCCGTGCCCGGTGTCCACGTACATCGTGGGCCAGGCGGCGAGCATGGGCAGCGTGATCGCCTGCTGCGGCACCAAGGGCCGCCGCTTCGCGCTGCGCCACGCCGAGAACCTGATGCACCAGGGCCGCATCGGCGGATTCGAGGGGCAGGCCACGGACCTCGAGATCTTCGCCCGCCAGATGATGCGCATCGAGGACGTGTGCAACAGGCTGTACGCGGAGGCCACCGGCCATTCCATGGACAAGATCGCCGCCGACTGCGAGCGCGACCTCTGGCTGAACGCCGAGGAGATGCTGCAGTACGGCCTCATCGACCAGATCATCGAACGCATGCCCACCGCGCCCGTCGCGGCGCAGGGCTGAGGAACGAACCATGACCCTGATCCCGATCGTCATCGAGAAGACCGGCCGCGGCGAGCGCGCCTACGACATCTACAGCCGCCTGCTGAACGACCGCATCATCTTCCTCGGCGGCGGCGTGAGCGACGCGATGGCGAACCTGATCGTCGCGCAGCTCCTCTACCTCGCCAACGAGGACCCGAAGGCCGAGATCAGCATGTACGTCAACAGCCCGGGCGGCAGCGTCAGCGCCGGCCTCGGCATCGTCGACACCATGCGCTTCGTGCCGTGCCCGGTGGCGACGTACATCATCGGCCAGGCCGCGAGCATGGGCAGCGTGATCGCCGCGAGCGGCACCAAGGGCCGCCGCTTCGCGCTGCCGCACGCCGAGAACCTGATGCACCAGCCGCTCATCGGCGGCGTCATCGAGGGCCAGGCGACCGACCTCGAGATCCACGCCAAGCACATCCTGCGCCTGCGCGACAAGCTGTACACGCTCTACAGCGAGAACACCGGCCAGACGAAGCAGCGGATCCACGACGACTGCGACCGCGACAAGTGGCTCAACGCGCAGGAGATGCTGGAGTACGGCCTGATCGACAAGATCCTCGATCGCCTGCCCGGGAAGTAATAGGTGTCCCCGGTAACCCCGGACGACTTGATCGTGGACGCCGCGGGAGGCGCGGGGGGTTCGGCAGGGTGCGGCGATCAGGCGATCCCGCCGCAAGAGACGTTTCGTGTGTCGTCCACGACGAAATTCTCGAACAATTCGTCGCCGGTCGGCCGTATCTCTCGCCATGGAGCCAGCCACGCGATGACCATGACGACCTCGACCTCTTCCGCCCCCATCAGTGCATCCTTCCTCGTTCTCGCGACCACCGCGTCCGTTGCGCTGGCGGCAGCGAGTGCCCGCGGCCAGTGTCCCGCCGATCTCGACGCGAACGGCGTCGTGAACGGCGCGGACCTCGCCGGCGTGCTTGCCGCATGGGGACCGTGCGCGCAGTGTTCCGAGGATCTTGACGGTGACGGCGTGGTCGCGGGGTCGGACTTGGGTCAGGTCCTCGTGGCGTGGGGTGAGTGTCCGGTGACGGTTCCATTGTGGGCGACGCTGGTGGAAGCGCAGCCGGACCCGGCGGTGGTGACGGACCCGGCGCTGCGCGCGGCGATCACGGCCACGGGGCTCGCGTGGCGCGTGCGCGACACGGGCACGCAGATGGAGATGATGCTGATCCCGCCGGGGACGTTCCAGATGGGGTGCATCATGGAGTCGAACCAGTCCAGCTGCACGTCATTTGAGCAGCCCGTCCACCAGGTGACCTTGACGAACGCGTTCTACCTGGGCCGCTATGAGGTGATGCAGTCGCAGTG
>JAIYBS010000250.1 GCA_027488415.1 Planctomycetaceae bacterium
CTTCTGGCCGAGGAGGGTGACCTCCTCGAAGAACTTGCGCATCTTGCCGTTGGCCATCTGCTCGGCGATCTGCGCCGGCTTTCCGGAGGCCTTGGCCTCCTCGACGGCTTCGGCGCGCTTCTTCTCGACGACGTCGGCGGGCACGCCCTTCTCGTCGACCGCGATCGGGGCGGGGGAGGCCGCCACGATGTGCTGGCAGATGCCGGTGCCCGTGTCGGCGTCGAGGGTGCCGCTGAACGAGATCAGCGCGCCCTTCTTGCCGTCGTGGTGGACGTAGGACGCGAAGCCCGCGCCCTCGAGCACCTCGCCGCCGCCGAACGAGAGGTTCTCGCCGGTCTTGATGCGCACCTCGTCGAGGCGCTTCTTCATGGCGTCGGTGTTCACGGCCGCCCCGACGGCGCCTGCGGCGGCCATCTTGGCGAGCTCGGTGGCCATCTCGCGGAACTCGGGGTTGCGCGCCGTGAAGTCGGTCTCGGCGCGGACCTCGCAGATGGCGGCCTTGCTGCCGACGACCGCGACCACGACGCAGCCTTCGCCGGCGGCACGGTCGGTGCGGGTGTCCATCTTGCCCTTGAGCTTCTCGCGGAGGCGCTCCTCGGCGAGCTTGGCGTCGCCGTTGGCCTCGATGAGGGCGGCCTTGCAGTCCATCATGCCGAGGCCGGTGCGCTCGCGCAGGGCCATGACGTCCTTGGAGGAAATGTTGGCGGTGGTCATGCTGTCACCTCGTTGGGTGTGTGTGGTGCGTGGGGATGGGAAGCGCGATCACGCGTTCGGCGTGCCCGCGGCCTCGCCGGCCGGGGCCGCGCTGGCCGAGCGGCCGTCGGCGCGGAACTGGCTGCGGCTCGAGCGGCGGAACGGACGGCCGCCGGCAGGGGCCTCGGCCTCGCCGGACGCCGCCGCGGCCGCACCCATGTCCTCGGGCGACGCGGCCTTGCGCTCGCCGCGACCCTCGGTCGCCGCGGCGCAGAGCTCGCGGATGATGATGTCGATGGAGCGCATCGAGTCGTCGTTGCCCGGGATCGGGATGTCCGCGAGGTCCGGGTTGCCGTCGGTGTCGATGAGGCAGATCGTCGGGATGCCGAGGGCCTTGGCCTCGAGCAGGGCGTTGGTCTCGCGGGTCGTGTCGACCACGACGAGCGCGCCGGGGAGCTTGGTCATCGTCCGCAGGCCGTGGAGGTTGCGGTGGATCTTCTTCTGCTCGCGGGCGAGCTGCGACTCCATCTTCTTGGAGTAGTTGCGGATGTCACCCGTCTGGGCGAGCTTCTCGAGCTCCTCGAGGCGGCGCAGGCGCTCGCGGATGGTGCGGAAGTTGGTCAGCGTGCCGCCGAGCCAGCGCTCGGTGACGAAGGGCATCTTCGCCTCGGCGCAGAACTGCTCGACCGCGCCGCGCGCCTGGCGCTTGGTGCCGACGAAGCAGACGTCCTTGCCGCTCGCGACGGTCTTCGCGATGAACTTCTTGGCGAGCAGGAGGCCCTTGATGGTCTCCTTGATGTCGATGATCGAGACGCCGTTCTTCGTGGCGAAGATGTACGGCTTCATCTTGGGGTTCCAGTTGGAACGACGCTGTCCGAAGATGGCTCCGGCTTCGACGAGTTCCTTCGCGAGCGACTTCTGATCCGACATGGGGGCTCTCCTTGCGAGCGACTGCAGCGGCACCGCGGGCACGGCCGGTGGACGCCGGAGAACCGGCGGCCGTCCCGAACCAAGGGCGCTTGGAACGAGGACGATGGGAACCCCGCGCGGGGTGCCCGATGCGCTCGCGGGGTCCACCTGGAGCCGCGGCGCCCCGCAGAAGCGGGGAAACGGACAAAGGTACGGGATTTCCGCTGCCTTCGCAATGCGAAAGGACCTGCGCCGACCCCGAATTGGGGCCCGGCCGGCCGTTATTGGTCGCGTGGGTCGCGGCCCGGGCGTCCGCCGCCCGGGCTCACACGGCCTTCGCGCCCACCTGGCGCAGCCAGAGCCGCTCGGTGCCCCGTCCGGCGAAGCCGGTCGCCACCACGACACGGTCGCGGGTCGAGACCAGCCTCGCCGCACGGAGCATGCGTTCGGCGGTCCGAACGAAGTCGCGCGAGTCCGCGGGCCGCGGGATCCGCACCGCGCGGACGCCGCGGAGCAGGGAGAGCGACCGCAGCTTGGGGTCACCCGCGCCGAACGCGTAGATCGGCACGTTGACGTCCGTCTGGCTGATGAAGCGGATCGATCGCGCATCGGTCCACGCGACGATCGCGCGCGCGCCCGCGTCCGTCGCCATCTGCGCCATGCCGCGCGCGAGGACGGCCGCCGGGTCGCTGCTCTCGGCCACCTCCCGCGCGCGCACCGACCGCGGCGGCTGCTTCGCGAGCCATGCCTCGGTCTCGGTGGCGATCCGTCGCATCGCCGCCACCGACTCCTCGGGGTACTTGCCGGCCGCGGTCTCGCCGCTGAGCATCACGGCATCGGCGCCGCCGAAGATCGCGCTCGCCACGTCCGACGCCTCCGCGCGCGTCGGGAGCGGGGCCTCCATCATGCTTTGCAGCATCTGCGTCGCCACGATGCACGGGATCGACGCGCGCTCGCACGCCGCCTGGATCCGCCGCTGCTCGACCGGGACGCGGGCGAAGTCGAGCTCGATGGCGAGGTCGCCGCGCGCGACCATCATGGCGTCCGCCTCGGCCGCGATCCCGTCGAGCGCCCCGAGCGCGACGGGGCGCTCGATCTTGGCGACGATCGCGGGGACGCGGCCGCCGGCCCTCGCGCTGCGTTCGAGCGTGCGGCGGAGGCTGCGGAGGTCCTCGGGGCGCTGCACGAAGGAGAGCGCGACGAAGTCGAGCCCGTGACGGACCGCCCAGTCCGCGAGCTTGCGGTCGCGTGCCGTCGGCGCGGTGAGGCTCACGGCGGTCTCCGGCAGGTTGACGCCCTTGCGGCTCGACACGGTGCCGCCGACCTCGCACGTGCACTCGACGGTCCCGCGTCGCGAGGACCGCACGCGCAGCTGCACGGCGCCGTCGTCGATCAGCACGCGATCCC
>JAIYBS010000180.1 GCA_027488415.1 Planctomycetaceae bacterium
CTGCGCATCGATCACGCCGCACCGTCCTCGACAGTGCCGAGCAGACGCTCCGCGAAGCGGCGCGCGTCGGCGCGCTCGATGTCGTCGGGGACCTCCTGGCCCGTCGTGAACCAGCTCACCGGGACGCCGCTCGTACGGACGGCGCCGACGAGCGCGCCCAGGCCCTCGCTCTCGTCGAGCTTCGACAGCACGATGCGCGACGGACGGACCGCGGCGAACGCGGCCGCCGACTCCGCGAGCGTGCGCGTCGAGGCGGAGCCCGGAAGCACGAGGTGCGTCTCGTCTGGACGCAGCGCGCCGAGCAGATCCGCGATCTCGCCGATGCGACCGCCGTCGCGATGGCTGCGTCCGGGCGTGTCGACGAGGACAACGTCGCACTCCGAGAGCGCCGCGAGCGCGTCGACCGCGGACGACCGGCCGTCGGCCGCGCGCACGGGCGCGTCGATGATCCGTGCGTAGGTCCGCAGCTGCTCGAACGCGCCGACGCGGAACGCATCGGCGGCGACGAGACCGACCTTCAGGCCGCGCGCCACGCGCCATTCGGCGGCGAGCTTCGCGAGCGTCGTCGTCTTGCCGACGCCGGTCGGGCCGGCGACGGCGACGACCCAGGGCCGCCCCGCCACGCCGCGCCGCACGGGATCCACGCCCGCGGACACCGGCAGCAGCGCCGCGACGGCGTTGAGCGCCGCGGCCCTGCCCACCGCGTCGACCTCGGCGAGGTCCGCGCGCGCAACCTCGCCCCGCACGCGCTCGAGCACGTGCTCGACGAGCGCGTCGGGCAGCGACTGCGAGCGGAGCCGCGCACCGAGCCGCGCGATCACCGCCGCCGACGCCGGGCCGGGCGCCGAGGCGGCGGCCGCGCTCGCCGTCGCCTCGTCGGCGGCGATCCGCGCCGCGACGACCGCGCGCGCGAGCGCCTCGCGTGCCGCGCGCCGCGCCTGCGTCACCCGACTCGAGGCCTCCACGACCACCTCGAACGACAGCGTCGAGAATGCCCCACCCCGGCGCGCGCCGGCGTGCACGACGCGCACGCCCATCCCGTGATTGCGTCGCGCGGCGGAGAGCGCCTCCGCCATCGAATCCGCGATGTAGCGAACCCGCGTCATGCCGCCACCTCCGTTCCTTCCTCGCCGGTCGCCGCCTCGGCGACGCGATCGACATCGATGCCACGCACCAGCTCGTCGTAGGCGAGCACCGCGCATCCGGGGATGTGCGGCGAGAGCAGCCGTGCCAGCGCGGCGCGCGACGCGCGCGACGCCACCACCACGACCGGCAGACCCGACTCGGCGAGCGGCCGCGCCGCGAGCGCCACCGCGCGCACGGCGCGCGACGCGTCGACGGCCGACAGCATCGTGCACGGCTCGCCGTCGACGACGGCCACGGCGCCGGACACCATCGCATCGAGCCCCGGTGCGGCGACGACGCACGAGAGCACCGGCCGCCCCTCGTCGTCGGGCCGCGCGTACTGCTGGCAGATCGTCCGCCGGAGCGCGAGGCGCGCGGCCTCGGCGAGCACGTGCGGCTCACGCGAGCGCTGGGTCCCGTCCGCGATCGCCTCGAGCACCGCCTCGAGGTCGCGGACCGGCACGCGCTCGCGCAGCAGGAGCTGCATGACGCGCTGGAGCTCGCCCGGACGCACGCAGGTCGGCACCGTCTCGCGCACCAGGCGCGGTGCGCGCTTCTCGAGCTCCTGCAGGAGGTCCGCGACGTGCTCGCGCGTCAGGAGCTCGTCCGCATGGCGCCGCACGACCGTCGCGAAGTGCGCGCCGAGCACCGACTCCGGGCTGGCGACCGCACACCCCTGTGCCTCGGCCTGCGTGCGCAGGCTCGGCGCGATCCACAGCGCGTCGAGGCCGAACGCGGGTTCGCGGGTCCGGATGCCCGGCAGCCGCGGCAGCTTCCCGTCGCCGGGCATCGCGAGGAGCTCCCCGAGCCGCAGCTCGCCCTCGCCCACCACGGCGCCGCGAACGCGAATGCGGTAGCCGCCGGCCGCGAGCGACCGCTCGTCGCGCACCCGCACGGCGGGAACGACGATCCCGAGGTCCTGCGCGACCTGCCGCCGGACCGACTCGATGCGGCGGAGGATCGGCGACTCCTCGCCGTCGCGGGCGAGCGCGACGAGCGACGCGCCGATCTCGAGCTCGAGCGGCTCCACCGAGAGCAGCGCGCCGATCTCCGCCGCGCGCCGGGCGACCGCCGGGTCGACCGCGGTCGCAGGCCGGGTGGCCGACGCGTTCGCGTCGTTGGTCGCGCCATCAACGGACGCTTCCGCCTCCGTCGGCCCCGCGACCTCGGCCGCGCGCCAGGCGAGGAACCCCCCGAACGCGAAGACCGCGGCGCCCACGAGGAGCGGCACCGACGGCAGCGGCGTGAAGGCAAGCAGCGCCATGAAGCCGGAGAGCGCCCACAGCGTCCGCGGGTCGGCCACGAGCTGGCGCGGGAGCTCCTCGCCGAGCGTCCGCCCGCGTCCGGCGCGCGCGACGACGAGGCCCGCCGCGACCGCGATCACGAACGCCGGGATCTGCGCGGCAAGGCCGTCGCCGATCGTCAGGATCGTGATCGAGCGCGCCGTGTCGGCGAAGGTCCACCCCTTCTGGAGCACGCCGACGGCGAGGCCGCCGACGAGGTTGACCGCGGTGATCACGAGCCCGGCCACCGCATCGCCGCGGACGAACCGGCTCGCGCCGTCCATCGCGCCGAAGAAGTCGGCCTCGCGGGCGAGGTCGTCGCGCCGGCGACGCGCCTCCGCCGCGCCGATCGTGCCAGCGGCGACGTCGGCGTCGATCGCCATCTGCCGACCAGGCAGCGCGTCGAGCGCGAAACGCGCGGCGACCTCGGCCATGCGCGAGGCACCCTTGGTGATGACCACGAACTGCACGACGACGAGGATCGCAAAGACCACCGCGCCGGTGACGATGCTGTTGCCCGCCACGAGCCGGCCGAAGGACTCGATGAACTGCCCGGCCACGCCCTGCGCGTCGGCGGGCGTCGAAGCGTCGGCGCCGAGGATGAGCCGCGTCGAGGCCACGTTGATCACCAGGCGGAAGAGCGTGGTGCCGAGGAGGAGCGCGGGGAACACGCTGAAGTCGAGCGGGCCGCGAAGCGTCGACGCGCGCACGAGCACCAGCGCCGCGAGCGCGAAGTTGAGCGCGACGAGCACGTCCATCGCGGTCGGCGAGAGCGGGACCACGAGCACGGCGACGAGGCCGAGCATGGCCGCGGGAAGCACCAGCGAGCGGTGCCCCGAGAGCACGGCGAGCGAACGGTCAAGCAGCCTTGCCACGCAGTTCCTTCCCGCGGACGGTGCCCGCGATCCTTCGCGCCGCGTGCCGGCGGCGCTGCTTCGTCTCCGGGTCGCCGTCGGCGCCGCGATGCTCCTCGCGCGCCTCGGCGGCCGTCATCCTTGTGGCGCGCTCCCAGCGCCAGCGCGCGATCGCGACGTCGGCGATCGCGAGCGCCGCGCACGCGCCAAGCGCGGCGAGCACTGCATCGAGCGCTACCGCCGCGGCCGCATCGAGCCCCGCCGCGAGCGGCAGCGCGGGGATCGCCGCGATGCGCTGCCAGCCGAGCGCCACGGCGCCGCCGGCGGCGATCATCACCGCGAAGGCCCATGCCATCCGCGCAAACGCGCCTCCCGCGTCAGCAGCACCGGGCACGCGCACGCGCCAGGGCGCCGCGCCGACCGCCCGGAGGCGGAACCCCGTCTGCGCGAGCGCGCCCACCGCTGCGCCGGCGGCGCCGCAGGCGAGCGGGATCGCGATCGCGCATCCAACTGAGACGATCGCCTCGCGCACGGTCGCGCCGCCGTCAGGCACGGCAACGGATCCCGACGCAGCGAGCCCCTCGCGCACCACTCCGAGCATCCGCCCGTGGACGTCGCCCGCCCACGCGCCGAGCGCACCGCCGAGCAGCGCGCAGGC
>JAIYBS010000199.1 GCA_027488415.1 Planctomycetaceae bacterium
CGCGATCGTCTGGGGCCGCGCCCCGGGCAAGGAGAGCGCGTCGGAGGTGCCCGCCTCGCAGAAGCTCGCGGCGCTGCAGCTCGCCTGGGAGAAGGGCAAGCACATCGACGCCGGCGCGCGCGAGGCGCTCGACCTGCGCGGCGACGTGACGCTCGGCCACTGAACCGCGGATACGATCGGGACATGCCGCTCCCGCGCGGACTCGTCGCGCTCGCCCTGCTCTGGACCGTCGCCGCGTTCGCGGCGACCATCGGCTTCCGCGCGCCCATCCAGCCGACGAGCGGCGCATACACCCCCTCGGTCCGGTCGCTGCTCGCGCTGCTTGCGCTCGGCGCGTGCATGCTGTGGCCCGTCGGGCGGCTGACGCTCTCCCCGCGCGGCGAAGGCTGGAGGCCGGGCCGGGCGCTCCTCGACACTGCGTCGATGCTGGTGATGTTCCATGCGGTCTACTGGCCGCTCCACCTGGTGACGCACTGGTCGCTCGCACGCGCCGCGTCGATCGACCTGCTGCTCTCGGGCTGGATCGTCGCCGCGGGCGGTGCGCTCGCGCTGGGCATGCGCGGCGATGCGCGCCGGCCCGCATGGGCGTGCCTCTGCATGGCGGTCGCCGCGGGCGGCGCCGCGCTCGATGCGGTCGGGGCCGGCGGTGCCCTGCCGCTTGCCCTCGGACCCTTCGTCTCCCTGCTCGCGCTGGCAACCGCGTCGCCCGACCTGACGCAGCCGACCGACTGGGCAGCTGCCGCGTGGCCCTGGGTGCCCGGCCTTGTTCTCTGGGGCCTCGCGCTGCTGACCGCGGACCGGACCGCGCAACCTTGCCCCGCGCCCCGGGTTCCGGTAGCCTGACCCGAGTGCGGCGGTGACCCCGCCGCTCGGCACTTTTGGACCCCGCGCCCGCCGCGGCAACCGGCTCTCGGAGACACCCATGGAGATCATCTCCCCAAGCGATCGTGCGAAGATGGAGCAGCAGCTCAAGGAGCTGTTCGCCCAGCGCCCGGTCATCTCCCAGCGAATCGCCGACGCGCGCGCCAACGGCGACCTCAAGGAGAACGCCGACTACCACGCGGCCCGCGAGGAGCAGGGCCTCGTCGAGGCGAAGATCCGCGAGCTCGAGCAGCGCCTCCGCACCGCGCAGGTCGCCGGCGACTCGGCGGTCCCGAAGGACATGGTCTTCCTCGGCGCGACCGTCCGGCTCAAGGACATCGGCACCGGCAAGATGCAGAAGTACAAGCTCGTCGGCAACATGACCGACGACGACGGCGACTACATCGAGGTCACGTCCTCGAGCCCGCTCGGCGTCGCGCTCATGAAGGCGCGCGTCGGCGAGACGGTGCGCGCGGACCTGCCCAAGGGCGAGAAGCGCTTCGAGATCGTCGAGATCTGCGAGTGACCACCCCCGCTCCCGGGAGGGACGCCGGATGGACTTCCTGATCGAAGAGTTCCTGCGGGACGGGCTCGGCCTCGAGCGCGTCGCCGACGTGTTCGGCTGGACGTTGGCGGCGGCGTTCGTGATCAACGTGGCGCTCGCGGTGCGAATCGTCTGGTCGAAGGCGGCCAGGCCGAACGCCGCGCTCGCGTGGCTCGCGACGCTGTTCGCGTTCCCGATCCTCGGCTGCGTGCTCTACATCGTGATCGGCGAGAACCGGATCGGCGCGGTCCGCCGCAGGCGGCACGCGCGAATCATGCGTGCCGTCGAGCAGGTCGAGGGCGGCTGGAAGGACCCGCGCGTCCTCGGCTCGTCGATGAGCACGGTCGACACGCAGATGGCCCACCTGGGCGAGTCCTCGGGCGCGCCGCAGGTGCTCAACGGGAACCTCGTCCAGCTGACCGGCGACCCCGCCGAGCAGGTCCGCTGGATCACCTCGGACATCGACGCGGCCGTGCGGACCGCGGACGCCCTCTTCTACATCTTCGAGACCGACGAGACCGGCCGCGCCGTGGCCGATGCCCTCGCCCGCGCCGCACGCCGCGGCGTGACGGTCCGCCTCCTCGTCGACGGCATCGGCTCGCGCGCGTTCCTCCGCAGCCCGATGCGCCGCGAGCTCGAGGCGGCGGGCGTGAAGGTCGTCGAGGCGCTGCCGGCGACGTTCCTCCGGATCCTCGTCGCCCGGGTCGACATCCGCAACCACCGCAAGCTCGTGGTCGTCGACGGCACCACCGCGCAGACCGGGAGCCGCAACGTCGCGAACCCCGACTTCAAGGCAAGCGGCCGCCTCGGCTCAGGCGAGCCGTACATCGACTCCTGGATCCGGATCCGCGGACCCGTCGTGCGCGAGCTGCAGATCCTCTTCCTCGAGGACTGGGGGCTCGAGGCCGGCCTCGGGCAGCACGTCGAGGTCCCGCTCCACCCGGAGATACAGCCCGGCGGCATTCCGGCGCAGGTGATCCCGAGCGGCCCGAACTTCGAGAACAACGTGGTGCTCGACCTGATCCAGGCGGCGATCCAGCTCTCGCGCAACGAGATCGTCCTCAGCACCCCGTACTTCATCCCCGACAGCGCGACCATCGCGGGCCTCGAGGTCGCCGCGCGCCGCGGCGTGCGGGTGACGCTGATCGTCCCGCGCGCCAACGACAGCGCGCTCGCGGCGCTCGCGAGCCGCGTGAACTACGCGCGGCTCCTCGACGCGGGCGTCGAGCTCTGGGAGCACCGGCGCGGGTTCCTCCATTCGAAGACGGTGTCCGTCGACGACGAGCTCGCGATCGTGACGACCGCGAACCTCGACCGGCGGAGCTACGAGATCAACTTCGAGACGAGCGTCGTCGTCTACGACGACGCGTTCGCCACCGAGATGCGCCGACTGCAGCAGTCCTACATCGCCGACAGCGACCGGATCGACCCGGGCGCGTGGGCGCGGCGCGGCGCGACGGCGAGGTTCGCGGAGAACCTGGCGAACCTCGTGTCGCCGCTGCTCTGACCGCCGCGTCGCCTGCCCGGGGGCATCAGCGCTTCCCGGCAGCCGCCTGCGCCGGACGGTCCACCGTCAGCACGGAGCCGCGGCGGACCGCGACGGGCGCCGAGTCGACGGCGCCCCGCTCGCCTCCGACCGCGGCGACCGGCCACTCCACCCGCACCTCGAGCGCGTCACCGAGCCCGCGCGGCACGCCGAAGTGCAGCTCGGTCGACGCGGTGCTCTGGAACGGGCCGCCGCCCCACGC
>JAIYBS010000044.1 GCA_027488415.1 Planctomycetaceae bacterium
AGCTCCGCCGGGACGCCCGGGATCGGCTTCGTCACGACGCTGCCCCCGCGGCGCGGCGCGCACGCAGCGCGCCCCACCAAGCACGCCCGACGAGCATCGCCTTCTGCCCCTTCCCGAGCCGGGGCCGGTGGAGGCAGGTCTCGAGGTTCCACGCCTCGACCTTCGCGAGCACGGATTCACCGCCCTCCGCGAAGAGGCGCACCACGGGGCGCGCCTCGGCGGGGAGGCCGTCGAGCAGCGCCCTGCCCTCGTCGAACAGCGTCCAGCAGCGGTCGACGATCGGCCGGACCGCCGCCCGGTACTCGGCGAGGAACTCGCGGTCGCACGCGTGGCCGAGCGCGGCGGACCGCGCGAGGCGGTCCTCGAAGTCGGCGATGCCCGAGGTGAACTCCGCGGGGAGGTAGATGCGCCCGCGCTCCTCGAGGTCGCGCCGCACGTCCTGCACGTGGTTGACCACCTGCAGCGCGGTGCAGATCCGGTCGCTCAGCGCGAAGCGCTCCTCGGAGGCGCACCCGAAGAGCCCGAGCACGATCCGCCCCACCGGGTCGGCGCTCCGCGTGCAGTAGGAGCGGAGCTCCTCCCACGTCGCGTAGCGGGACTTCAGCTGGTCCTCCTCGAAGGCGCGGATCAGGTCGTCGAACGGTCGGATCGGGAGCGAGTGCCGCTCGACCGCGGGCCGAAGCGCCACGAACACCGGATGACGCGGCGCGCCCGCGAAGCATGCCTCGAGCTCGCCGCGCCACCAGGCGAGCAGCCGCAGTCGTTCCTCGCCGGGCGTCCCAGCCTCGTCGCCGAGGTCGTCGGCCCACCGGCAGAACGCGTACACGGCCGCGAAGTCGTCGCGCAGCCGAACCGGGACCAGCGAGGAGAGCACGCTGAAGTTCTCGTAGTGCCCCCGCGCGAGGCGCCCGCACCAGGCACGGGCCCCCGCGAGGTCCATCGCGGCGCCCGTGCCGGGGCCGACCCGGTCGGGGCCGTACTGGCGCAGCTCGTCGACGACGCGATTCACGCGCGGAACTCTAGCGGGGATCGGCCCCGCCGTGGCGATCCGGCCGTGCGGGAAGCCCCGCGCGAACGGATACACTTTCCCGTCCCGATGAAGATCATCCTCGCGAATCCCCGCGGCTTCTGCGCCGGCGTCTACATGGCGATCGACGTCGTCGACCAGCTCCTCGACATCTGCCCGGACGAGACGATCTACGTCTACCACGAGATCGTGCACAACATGCACGTGGTGAACCGGTTCCGCGACCGCGGCGTCAAGTTCATCGAGGAGCTCTCCGAGGTCCCGAACGGATCGATCGTCGTCTTCAGCGCCCACGGCGTGAGCCCCGCGCTCCGCGCAGAGGCCCACGAGCGAAACCTCACCGCCGTCGACGCGACCTGCCCGCTCGTCACGAAGGTCCACAACGAGGCGATCCGCTACGCGAAGGCCGGCTACCAGATCCTCCTCGTCGGCCACGCCGACCACCAGGAGATCATCGGCACCCGCGGCGAGGCCCCCCACTGCACGCAGGTCGTCGAGTGCCCCGAGGACATCCCCGACCTCGTGATCCACGACCCGAACAAGCTCGTCTACCTCACGCAGACGACGCTCTCCACCGACGACGCGAACGTCATCATCGCCGCGCTCAAGAAGGCGTTCCCCGGCCTCAAGGAGCCGCCGAGCGAAGACATCTGCTACGCGACGACGAACCGCCAGCGCGCGGTCCGGGCGCTCGCGCCGCAGGCCGACCTCGTCCTCGTCGTCGGCAGCCGAAACAGCTCGAACTCCGTGCGTCTCACCGAGATCAGCCAGAACATGGGCACGCCCGCCCGCCTGATCGACGACCGCAGCGAGCTGAGGCCCGAGTGGTTCGACGGCATCGGGACGCTCCTCGTCACCGCCGGCGCGAGCGCGCCGGAGGACCTCGTGCAGGCGCTGATCGTCGACCTGATCGAGCGCTTCGGCGGCGAGGTCGAGCAGCACGACGTCTACCACGAGCAGGTCGAGTTCGGCCTCCCCGGCACGCTCAAGGAGCAGATGCGCAAGCGCGGCATCGACCCGACCGGCCGACGCGTCCTGCGCAAGGACGCGGACCAGGCGATGGGTGCGTGGCTCGACCGCCACGGCATCGCGCACCGCACGGTCGACCTCACCGTGGGCGTGACCAAGTGAGCGACCCGGCGAAGGCCGCGTTCTTCGAGTTCGACGCCGCCGGCCTCGAGGGCTGGTGCGGCGCGCGCGGCATGCCGCGCTTCGCGGCCAAGCAGCTCCTCGAGTGGGTCTACGGCAAGGGCATCGTCGACGTCGACCGGATGACGAACCTCTCGAAGGCGCACCGCGACCTGCTCGCGCACGAGATGGGCTTCCTGCAGGGCACCGAGCTCCGCAACCTCGAGGCGACCGACGGCACGCGCAAGCTGCTCCTCGGCTGGCCCGCGCCCGGCGCGGCGGCCACGTCGCTTCCGGTCCTCGGCGTCGCCACGGGCCGGGAGACCGAGTGCGTGATGATCCCGAGCGAGGAGCGCCGGACCGCCTGCGTCTCGAGCCAGATGGGCTGCCCCGTCGGCTGCCGCTTCTGCGCGTCGGGGCTCGAGGGCGTCGAGGGCAACCTCACCGCCGGGCGAATCGTCGAGCAGGTCTGGCGCCTCGGTCAGCAGCCCGGGGTCGGCCGCATCACGAACGTCGTCTTCATGGGGATGGGCGAGCCGCTCGCGAACGCGTCGGCCGTGATGAACGCGATCCGCGCGATCAACGCGCCGTGGGGGCTCGGCATCAGCGCGCGCAAGATCACGATCAGCACCGTCGGCCTGCCGGCGGCGATCCGCAGGCTCTGCGACTTCGAGCTCCCCGTCACGCTCGCCCTGAGCCTGCACGCGCCGAACGACGAGCTGCGACGCCAGATCATCCCGTGGGCCGAGTACTCGACGGTTCCCGAGCTCCTCGACGCCTGCCAGGAGTGGTTCCGCAAGACCGGCCGCGAGATCACGCTCGAGTACATCCTGCTCGGCGGCTTCAACGACCGCCGCGAGCACGCCGAGGAGCTCGCGCGCGTCGCGCGCACGATCCGCGCCAACGTGAACCTCATCCGCTACAACGAGGTCGACGGCCTCCCCTTCGCCCGACCGGGCGACGAGGACGTGCTCGAGTTCCAGGGCATCCTGCGCAGGGCCGGCGTGAACACGCACATCCGCGCGAGCCGGGGCCGCGACATCAAGGCCGCCTGCGGCCAGCTCCGCCACGAGTCGATGAAGTCCGCGGGCTGATCAGGCGCCCCGCGGGCTTGAAGATCGCGTCAGTCCTCCGCCGCCATCCGCTCCAGCGTCGACGCCGGCGTCTCGTGCAGCCGGTGCGTGGCGGCCAGCTCGTGCAACGCACGCACGACGCCCACCCAGTGGTCACGCCGGTCCGGCTCGTGCATCGCGTGGTCGAGGATCTCGAGGACCGCGGTCCGGGCGCGCCGCTCGTCGGGCTGCCCGCGGAACTCGTTCGGAACGACCCTCCAGAGCAGGAGCGCGAGCTGCGCGGGCCAGTCGCTCGACCGCAGGTCGAGCCTCCACCTCGAGCGGCCGAGCACGACCTCGACGCGGTTGAGGTAGCGGCGATACATCTGGTCGCCGCGCGCCTCGCGCACCCCGAGGCGCTCGCGGATGCGGCGCGCCTGCCCG
>JAIYBS010000352.1 GCA_027488415.1 Planctomycetaceae bacterium
TCCTGCCGCACACCAAGGAGCAGCAGGCCGACCTCGGCCGCAAGCTGAAGGTGCCGGCGGAGGAGATCGAGCGCCGCGTGCACGAGCTGCACGAGTTCAACCCGATGCTCGGGTTCCGCGGCTGCCGCCTCGGCGTGGTGTTCCCCGAGATCACCGAGATGCAGGTGCGCGCGATCTTCGAGGCGGCCGCCGCCTGCGAGAAGTCGGGCGTCCGCACCAAGCCCGAGGTGATGGTGCCGCTCGTCGGCTTCAAGCGTGAGCTCGACCTGCAGGCCGAGCTGGTGCACCGCGTGGCGAAGGAGGTCATGGAGGCCACCAAGCAGCGGTTCGAGTACCAGGTGGGCACCATGATCGAGCTCCCGCGCGCGGCCAGCGCGGCGGACCAGATCGCGGAGACCGCGCAGTTCTTCAGCTTCGGCACGAACGACCTGACCCAGACCGGCCTCGGCATGAGCCGCGACGACTCGGGCAGCTTCCTGCCGAAGTACCAGGAGCTCGAGATCACCAAGGACAACCCGTTCGCGTCGATCGACGTGGGCGGCGTCGGCAAGCTCGTCGACATCGCCTGCCAGGGCGGCCGCGCCACGCGTCCGGACATCAAGCTCGGCATCTGCGGCGAGCACGGCGGCGACCCGGCGAGCATCAAGTTCTTCGAGAAGGTCGGCCTCGCGTACGTGAGCTGCTCGCCGTTCCGGGTGCCGGTGGCGCGACTCGCCGCGGCGAAGGCCGCGGTCGAGCTCGGCACCGCGCCGAAGGGCGGCAAGGCGAAGGCCAAGCCCGCGAAGTCCGGCAAGGCCAAGGCGGGCAAGGTCAAGTCCGGCAAGGCCAAGAAGGGCAAGGGCGGGAAGCGCAAGTGAGCGCCCGCCTGCGAGCGAACGTCGTCGCCGCGGCGGCCGTGACCGGATCCCTGGTCGCGGCCGCCGCGTGCTCGACGTGGAAGGCGCCGGGCGTGGCCTCGCCGCTCGCGGAGCCGCTCTCGTATCGCGCGCGGTTCACCCCGGTGAGGCCCGCCTTCGGCGGCAGCCTCGAGCAGGGCGCGTGGGCGATGGCGCCCTGGACCGAGGACTTCGTCGACATCGAGGGTCCGCGGAAGCCCGTTCCGGCCTACCGCACGCGCGCGAAGCTGCTCTGGGACGACCGCTGGCTGTACATCGGCGCGGAGCTCGCGGAGCCGCACGTCTGGTCGACGCTCGCGAAGCACGACGCGATCGTCTTCCACGACAACGACTTCGAGGCCTTCATCGATCCCGACGGGAACGGCCGCGAGTACTACGAGATCGAGATCAACGCGCGGGGCACGGTCTTCGACCTGTTCCTCCACCGGTCGTACCGGGACGGCGCGCCGGCGATCCACGAATGGGACGTCGGCGGCGCCTTCGAGCGCGCGACCGTGTTCCGCGGGACCCCGGACGACCCGCGCGACGTCGACTCGGGCTGGACCGTGATGCTCGCGATCCCGTGGTCGGCGTTCGTGCCGCCGCGCGACGCGCGCATCGACGCGCTGCCCGAGGGCCAGCGCGACTTCGGCGATCGCGCGCGCAACGGCTCCGCGCCCCGCGCGGGCGACACGTGGCGCATCAACTTCTCGCGCGTGCAGTGGCGGCACAACCACGAGGAGCTCGCCGCCGACGGCAGCCGGACCGGCCGCACGCTGCAGGGGCCGGAGCCGTACGCCAAGCGCGCCGACATGGCCGAGGACAACTGGGTGTGGAGCCCGCAGTGGGCCGTCGACATGCACCTGCCGCAGTTCTGGGGACGCGTCACGTTCGTTCGCTGAGATCCCGAGGACACCCCAGATGCCGCATCCGCGCAGCCGCAGCACCGACCGCACGCCCGACACCGTCAGCAACCAGCGCGTGGTGTTCGAGGAGCTCGGCATCGACCGGGACCCGTCGAGCCTGGCGCACCAGACGATCGAGCACATGCTCTCCGCCGCGGAGATCGTCGGCGTCAAGCACCATCACCAGCTGATCCTCGCGCAGCCGCGCACCGAGGTCGCCGTCAACTTCCCCGTCCTGATGGACGACGGGCGGCACCGCCTGTTCCGCGGCTGGCGCGTGCAGCACAACGCGGCGCTCGGTCCGTTCAAGGGCGGCGTCCGGTTCCATCCGACCGTCGACGGCGAGTCGATGCGTGCGCTCGCGCTCCTGATGACGCTGAAGTGCAGCCTCCTGCGCCTTCCGTTCGGCGGCGCCTACGGCGGCGTCGCGTGCAGCGCGCGCGAGCTGACGCGCGACGAGCTCGAGCGGGTCACCCGCCGCTTCGCGTGGGCGATCTCCGAGCAGATCGGCCCGAACCACGACGTCGTCGGCCCCGGCGTCGGCACCGACCCGCAGGTGATGGCGTGGTTCGCCGACACCTACGCGCAGACCGCGCCCGCGCAGGTGCGCAGCGACGCGCAGCGGGTCGCCACCGGCAAGCCCGTCGAGGCCGGAGGAATCATCGGCCGCGAGGCCGCCGGTGGCGTCGGCCTGGTCGAGGTGCTGCGCGAGATGCTGCCCGACATGGGCATCGAGCCCGAGGGCATGACCTTCAGCGTCGCCGGGTTCGGGAAGGTTGGTCGCTCCACCGCGATCGCGCTGACGCAGGCGGGGGCGCGGCTGGTCGGCGTTCTCGACCGCAGCGGTGCCGTCGTGAACCTCCGCGGCATCGATCCCGACGACCTGATCGACCACCTCGACGTGAACGACTCGGTGGACGGCTTCGCCGCCGGCGAGTGCGTGCCCGCGGGGGACTTCTGGCGCCTGCCCTGCGACGTGCTGGTGCCGGCCGCGCTCGAGCAGATGGTGACCGCGTCGGTCGCGGAAGAGGTCGGTGCGCGCGCGGTCGCGGAGATCGGCAGCGCGCCGGTGACGCCCGACGCGGACTCCGTCTTCCTGCAGCGGGGCATCGAGGTGCTGCCCGGCATCCTCTGCAACGGCGGCGGCGTCGCGGTCAGCTACTTCGAGTGGCTCCAGAACCGCTCGTCGATCTCGTGGACGGCGACCCAGGTCCGCGAGTCGCTCGCGGAGACGATGATCGCCGCGTCGCGCCGCGTGAAGCTCGCGCGCCACCGCTACGAGTGCGACCCCCGCACCGCCGCAAGCTGCGCGGCCCTCGAGCAGATCGCGCGCACGTACGAGCTCCGCGGCATCTGGCCGTAATCGAAATCCGTACCCGGTTAAGTATGCACCAATTCGTTCTCTGGAGAACGAATTGGTGCATACTTAACCGGGTACGGATTTCCTGATCGCCGCGGCCAACTCCGCCGCGTCGGCGGGTGCCTTGCCGGCGTCCCAGCGGATGCCGAGTCCGCTGCCGTCGGCGTGCTTCGGGATGACGTGGAAGTGCACGTGCATGACCGCCTGGTGCGCGGCGGCTCCGTTGTTCTGGAGCACGTTGTAGTCCGCGCAGCCGGTCGCCTCCACCACGGCGTACGCGACCTTGCGCAGCGCGCCGCCGAGCGCCGCGGCGGACGCATCGCTCAGTTCGTGCAGCTTCGTGCGCTCCTCCTTCGGGACGACGAGCACATGTCCCCGCGAAAGCGGGCCGATGTCGAGGAACGCGATCACGTGCTCGTCCTCGAAGACCTTGTGGCAGGGAATCTCGCCCGCGATGATGCGCGTGAAGATGCTCGGCATGGTGGCGTGATCTATACCATTGGCGCGATGACCGACGCCATGCCATCGCTCCCGGACCTCTCGTCGCTGACGCCCCAGCAGCTGCTGGAGGCGCTGCTGCCGCCGGAGGAGCTCGCGGCGCAGGTCCGCCGTGCGCTGGCGGAGGACCTCGGCGCGGCCGGCGACGTCACGGGCGAGGCGATGATCGACGCCTCCCGCACGGCCACCGCGGTCGTGCGCCTCCGCAAGGACGGCATCGCCTGCGGCGCCGCGGTCGCCGCGGAGGTGCTCCGGCAGGCGGCCCCTGGCAGCATGCTCTCCGCGCACGCCGCCGACGGCGAGCGGCTGGAGGCCGGCCGCGTGTTCCTCTCCGTGCAGGGCCCGCTCCGCGGGATCCTCGCCGCGGAGCGAACGCTCCTCAACTACGTCGGCCGCCTCTCCGGGATCGCCACCCTCACCGCGCGGTACGTGGACCGCGCCCGCGGCACCAAGGCCGCGATCTGCGACACCCGAAAGACCACGCCCGGCATGCGCATGCTCGAGAAGTGGGCCGTTCGGTGCGGCGGCGGGACGAACCACCGCATCGGCCTCTTCGACGCAATGCTGGTGAAGGACAACCACGTGGCCGGCCTCGCGCCCCGCGCGATGGCGGAGGCCGTCGCGCGGGCCGCGGCCTCCGCGCGCGCCGCGCACCCGCTTCGGTTCGTCGAGGTCGAGTGCGACACGCTCGACCAGGTGCGCGAGATCCTCGCGCTTCCCGCCGGCACCGTCGACATGGTGCTGCTCGACAACATGATGCCCGACGCGATCGTCGCGGCCGTCGCCGCCCGCGACGCGTCGGCTCCCCGCGTCCTGCTCGAGGCATCCGGCGGCATCGGCCTCGAGGACGTCGCCTCGTACGCGGCCACCGGCGTCGACCGGATCTCGATCGGCGCGCTCACGCACTCCGCGTCGTGCCTCGACGTCGGCCTCGACATCGAGCCCGGCGCATGACCGCGCCCGAGCCCGCCGATGCCTCGCCCGCCGAGCGATGGCCCGATGCGCTCGAGGCCGCACTCGCCCGCACGCGCGGCACGCTCTCGCGCTGCGTCATGCTCCGCGAGACCGCCTCGACGCAGGATCACGCGCGCGCCGCCGGGATCGAGCCGGGAACGGTCGTCGTCGCGTGGCGCCAGACCGCGGGGCGGGGGCGCCTCGGTCGCGCCTGGGCCGACACCGGCACCGACGGCGTGGCGGCGACGTTCGCGCTCCCCGCCGCGCCGCCCGAGTCGCTCGCGATGCGCTCGGCCGTCGCGGCCGCGTCCGCCGCGCGCCGCTTCGTCGCGGGCGACGCGTGCGGCGTCAAGTGGCCGAACGACGTCGTGGTCGACGGGCGCAAGCTCGCGGGCGTCCTCGTCGAGCGGATCGACGGGACGGCGCTCGTGGGGATCGGCATCAACGTCCGCCAGACCTCGTTCCCCCCGCCGCTCGACGGGCACGCCACGAGCCTCGCGATGCACGGCCCGGCACCCGACCGGCTCGACGTGCTCGTGGCGCTCCTCGAGGAGATCGGGATCGCCTTCGCGGCGGACGCGGCGGACATCTATCGGACATACCGAGCGCTCGACCGGCTGTCCGGCCGCAATTGCGCCTTTCTCACGCCGGAAGGGCAGGTCGAGGGGCTGGTGGAGGAGGTCGATCCGCTCCGCGGACTCCGCGTTCGCGACGGCGCAGGGGTCCGGTTTCTGCCTGCGGCGACCACTTCCGTGGTACCCCCGGCCTCGGGAAGCCGATATGGTGGAACGCATGGCTCGGCCTGAAACCGCCTCGCTCGCCGCTTCCCTGGCAACCGTCGCGCTCGTCGCGTCGGCGTGGCCGGTGAGCGCCGTGCATGCGCAGGACCCGCGGCCAGCCCTGTCGACGCCCGCCAACCAGCGGCCCGCGCAGCCGTCAGCTCCGCCGCCGTCCTCGTCGCAGGCGCCGCAGCTCGTCGACCCGTCGTCGGCGGACCGCAACTCGCTCTCCGGCTCGCTGCGCGTGATGCCGGTCGATCTCTCGCCGCATGGCTTCGACCGCGTCTACGCGGTGCCGGGCCGCGACGA
>JAIYBS010000281.1 GCA_027488415.1 Planctomycetaceae bacterium
GACCGTCGGCTACGGCGACCGCGTGCCGGTGACGCGCGCCGGCAAGCTGATCGGCGCCCTCTGGATGGCGTTCGGCTTCGTGCTGATGACCGTGTCTGCGGGCGTCGTAACCTCGATCCTCACCGTCGACCGGCTGCGTCCGGTGGTCGCCGGACCGTCCGAGCTCGCGCGCTCGCGCGTGGGCGTCGTCGCAGGCACGACGGGCGACGCCTACGTGCAGGCCGTCGCGATCGCCGCCGAGCGGTTCGACACCTTCGAGGACGCGATCGACGCGCTCGCGGACCAGCGCGTGGAGGCGGTCGTCGGCTCGACCACGACGCTCACGTACCTCACCGAGCGATCCGGGCATCGACACCTGATGGTCCTGCCGCGCGCGCTGATGCGCGACTACGTCGGCTTCGCGGTTCGCTTCGGCATGGACCCCGCGCTCGAGAAGCGCATCGCGCTCGAGGTCGTGAAGGCCGCGCAGGGCGCCGAGTACCGGGCGATGCGCGCGCTGATGCTCGGCGACATCGACACCGCGACCGATTCCGGGCCGCAGCCGGGCGGATGAGGCGGGCGTAGCATCCGGCCATGGAACGCTCCGCTAGCCCCTCCAACCCGCGAGGAATCGTCGGCATGGTCCACGTGGGCGCGCTGCCGGGCACGCCCCGCGCGCACCTCTCGCCGCCCGAGCTGGTGGCGCAGGCCGTGCGCGAGGCGCGCACGCTTCGCGAGGCGGGGTTCGACGCGGTCATGATCGAGAACATGCACGACCGTCCGTACCTCGGCGGCGGCATCGGGCCGGAGGTCGTCGCGTGCATGGCCGCAGTCGCGACCGCGATGCGCGCGGCGGTGACGGACGCGCCCCTCGGCGTGCAGGTGCTCGGCGGAGGCTCGCAGCAGGCGCTCGCGGTCGCGCACGCGGCCGGGCTCGACTTCGTGCGCGCGGAGAACTTCGTGTTCGCGCACGTCGCGGACGAGGGCCTCATGGCCGAGGCCGCGGCAGGCCCCCTGCTCCGCTACCGCCGGGCGATCGGAGCGGAGCGCGTCTCGATCCACGCGGACATCAAGAAGAAGCATGCGTCGCACGCGATCACCGCGGACGTCGACATCGCCGCCACGGCCCGCGCGGCCGAGTTCTTCCTCGCGGACGGCGTGATCGTGACCGGCAGCGAGACCGGCGCAGCGGTCGACGAGCGCGAGCTCGCGGCGGTGCGCGCGGCCACGAGGCTCCACGTGATGACCGGCAGCGGCGCGGACGAGCGCAGCGTGGCGCGCCTCCTCGCGCACGCGGACGCGGTGATCGTCGGCAGCAGCATCAAGCGCGACGGCCGCTGGGAGAACGAGGTGTGCCCGGAGCGCGCCGCGCGGTTCGCGCAGGCGGCGCGCGCGGGCGCGGCGGGCGGATCGCCTCGCGCCGGCGCGGTCCCGGCCCCCGGCATGGACGCGGTGCGCGCCGTGATGGGAGCACGCTGAGGTCGCGATGGCAGCCGAGGCGATCGTCCACCTGAACGGCCGGCTCGTGCCGGAGCGCGAGGCGCGGATCAGCCCGTGGGACCGCGGGTTCCTCTTCGGCGACGGCGTCTACGAGATGGTGCGCTACTTCGGCGGCGTCGGCGTGGCGCTCGACCTGCACGTCGCGCGGCTCGATCGGAGCCTCGCGCTCGCCGGCATCCGCGGGTTCGACGCGCGCGACCTCGCGGCAATCGGCGAGGGACTCCTGCGTGCCAACGGGCTGCGCGACGCGGGCGTCTACCTGCAGGTGACGCGCGGCGCCGGCACCACGCGCGCGCACATGCCGTCCGCGGACCTCGTGCCGACGGTGTTCGCGTACGCGTCGGCGAGCGAGCCGATCGAGGCACTCACCGAGCCGGGCACGCTGAGCGCGATCGTGCGGCCGGACCTCCGCTGGCATCGCTGCGAAATCAAGACCATCGCGCTCGCGGGCAACATCCTCGCGCTCGTCGAGGCGCAGGCCGCGGGTGCCGAGGAGTGCATCCTGGTGCGCGACGGGCTCGTGAGCGAGGGCGCGTACACGAACGTGGCCGCGGTCGTCGGCGGAACGCTCGTCACCTGCCCCGTCGGCGACGAGGCCGCGCCGGTGCTGCACGGCACGATGCGCCACTGGATGCTCGACGCCGCGCGCGACGCGTGCGTCCGCGTCGAGGTGCGTCGCATCCGGGCCGAGGAGCTCGCGGGCGCAAGCGAGGTGCTCGTGCAGTCGAGCCGCCGCCTCGTGAGCGGCGTCAGCCACCTCGACGGCGTGCCCGTCGGCGACGGCGCGCCCGGGCCCGTGTGCCGAGCGCTCTTCGACGCGATGCGCGCGCGGATCGTGCGCGAGATCGCCGCGGCGCGCTGACGGACCGCGTGCCGGGGGCGCGCGGCGCGCGCACCTATACTCGGACGCGAATGCCATTCCTCCTTGCCATCAGCGTCGGGAACACGCGCACGGCCGTCGGCCACTTCCACGGCGACGAGCTCCACGTCGTGCAGCACCTCGCCAACGGCGACGTCGGCGCGATCGTCGCCGCCGCGTGCGAGCAGTGGGAGCACAAGGGCGACGAGGACGGCGAGGTGGTGATCGCGAGCGTCAACGACCCGGTCGCGACCGCCGTCGAGGCAAAGCTCGCCGGCGAGCTGCACACCGACGTCTGGCGCGTCGGCCGCGACATCGAGGTGCCGATCGGCCGCTGCCTCGACGACGGCGCGACCCCCGGCCAGGACCGGCTGCTCGCGGCCGCTGCGGCCTTCGCGATGATGAAGCAGGCCGTGATCGTGATCGACGCGGGCACGGCGATCACCGTCGACTTCGTCGACGGCGAGGGCGTCTTCCACGGCGGCGCGATCGCGCCCGGCGCGCAGATGCAGCTCGACGCGATGCACGCGCGCACCGCGCAGCTGCCGCAGCTGCGGTTCGCGCGCCCCTCGGACGACGAGGCGTTCGGGCGCAACACCGAGGCCGCCATGCAGCTCGGCGTCTTCGAGGGGATCCGCGGCCTGACGCAGGCGCTCGTCGAGCGGTACGCGTCGAGCTACCGCGCGTTCCCGCTGGTCGTGGCGACCGGCGGCGACGCGGAGACGCTCTACTCCGACAGCGAGCTCGTGACCCGCGTGGCGCCCGACCTGGTGCTGCGAGGCATCCTGGTCGCGGTGCGAGCCGCGGCCGAGACGGAGTGACGCGCGCGTGAGCGAGGCGGAGCCGCCGCTCTGGTGGTGGTCGACGGCGAACGCGCCGGGCGCGATCGCGGTGGCGCACGTGCACGGACCGGCCCGGGAGGTCGATCGATTCCTCGCGGCGCTCTGCGGGCGCGCGGCCCCGCGGCGCGGCGAGGTCGCGTGGCGCCGGTTCGGCACGGTGGACGACGGCGTGGTCGCGCGCACCGACGAGCGCCACGCCCTGGTGATGCCCCACGGCGGACCGCGGATCCGCGCGCTGCTCGACGCACGGGCGGCCGAGCTCGGGGCGCGCACCGCGACCGTGGAAGTGCGCTCGCTGCACGGATGGCCCGAGGCCGCCGACGAGGTCGAGCGCGCGATGCTCTCCGCCCTCGCGCACGCCGCGAGCCCGATGGCCATCGACCTGCTCGCGGCGCAGCCCGCGCGATGGCGCGCGGCCGGCGTCGACGCCTTCGCGCGAGCAACGCCGGACGACCGCGATCGCCGCCTCCGGCGGCTCATCGACCCCGCGCGCGTCGTGGTGACCGGTCCGGCGAACGCAGGCAAGAGCACGCTCCTCAACGCGCTCGCCGGTCGCGAGGTCGCGATCGAGCACGACATGCCCGGCACCACGCGCGACTCGGTGGCCGCACGCATCGACCTCGCGGGCGTGGTGGTCGACTGGTTCGACACGCCGGGTGCGCGCGACGGCATGGACGACATCGAGCGCGCGGCCGCCCTGCTCGCGGCGCGCGCCCTCGCGAGCGCGGACCTCGTGGTCGAGCTCACGGCGCCCGGCCTCGGCTGGCGCACGCTCGACGGCGCGCCTGCGTCCGCGCTCCGCATCCGGGCACTCAACCAGGCCGACCGCCCCGACGCGGCCAGCTGCCCGGAGTCGTCGGATGCCGCGCTTCGCATCAGCGCGCGCACCGGCGAAGGCGTCACGGACCTCGTCGCGGCCGTCCGCGACGCGCTGGTGCCGCCCGCGGACCTGCGCGACCCGCGCCCATGGCGGTTCGCGTAGCATTCCGCCCCCATGAACACCGCCGGACTCATGCAAGGCAAGAAGGGGCTCGTGGTCGGCATCGCCAACGACCGCAGCTACGCCACGTTCATCACCGAGAGCCTGCTGAAGGCAGGCGCGCAGTGCGCGTTCACGCACCTGCCCGGCGAGAAGATGGAGCGCCGCTGCCGCAACGCGCTGCAGGAGCTGGGAGTCCAGGACCCGTGGCTCATGCCCATGGACGCCGGCAGCGATGCCGACCTCGACGCGGTGTTCGCCAAGCTGAAGGAGGACTTCGGCACCATCGACTTCGTGGTGCACTCGATCGCCTTCGCCGACAAGAGCTGGCTCGAGATGGGCAAGTACTGCGCGACCCCGCGCGCGGTGTTCACGCAGGCGATGGACATCAGCGCCTTCACCTACCAGGCCATGGCCGTCCGCGCCGCGCCGCTCATGCCGAACGGCGGCGCCATGATCGCGCTCAGCTACTACGGCGCCGAGAAGGCCGTGCCGGGCTACAACGTGATGGGCGTGGCGAAGGCCGCGCTCGAGGCGACCAACCGCTACATCGCGATGGAGCTCGGCGAGAAGCAGATCCGCGCCAACGTGATCAGCGGCGGCCCGCTCAAGACCCTCAGCGCCATGGCCGTCGGCGGATTCGGCGACATCCTCGGCTGGGTCGAGAAGAAGGCCCCGCTCCGCCGCAACATCACCGGCGAGGAGGTCGGCGACACCGCGCTGTTCCTCCTCAGCGACCTCTCCAAGGGCGTGACCGGCCAGTGCATCTACGTGGATGCCGGCTACTCGATCATGGGCCTGTAGACTGAATCCCTCCGCACGCGTAGCTCAACGGATAGAGCATCGGTCTTCGGAACCGAGGGTTGAAGGTTCGAATCCTTCCGCGTGCGCTCCCCCTCAGCCGCCCGCCGCCGCGGCGGCCTGGCGGACCTCGGTGCGCTGGCCGTCCTCGCCCACCACGTAGACCGTGCGCGACGGGAACGCGAAGCCCGAGCCGTGCCGCGCGACGATCGCGATGCAGTCGAGGTTGAACCGCTCGACTGCCGCGCGGTACTCCGCAAAGTCGGTCGTGCGGAACACCACCTTGATGTCGACGTCGAGGCTGCTCGCGCCGAACGCGGTGAAGTGGACGAGCACGGTCGTCGGATCGACCATCGCGTCGGCGTTCAGCCGCGCGCGCAGCTCCGCGACGATCGCGCGGATCGTGTCCGGCCGCGTCTCGTAGACGAGCCCGAGCACCGCGGAGTGGCGGAACCCGTCGCGCGCGCTCAGCTTGTCGACCCGCGACTGCGCCAGGTCGCCGTTCGCGACGACCAGCAGCGTGCGGTCGAGCGTCCGCAGGTGCGTCGAGCGGATGCCGATCCGCTCCACCGTGCCGACGGTGCCGTTCACGCTGATCGTGTCGCCGATGTGCAGCACGCGGTCGGCCACGACCGACGCGCCGCCGAACAGGTTCGCGAGCGTCTGCTGGGATGCCAGCGCGATCGCCGCGGTTCCGATGCCGAGGCCGGCGATCACCGCCGAGAGGTCGAGCCCGAAGACCTGCATCGCCGCGGCGACGCCGAGCAGCCACACGAGCGCCGTCGCCACCACGCGGCCGACGCGCACGATCGACGTGGCGTCGGTGATGCCGCGCCGCGCCATCTGCTCCTCGAGCGTCGCCGTCACGATCTTCAGCCACCGCGCCACGGCCCACGCCATCACGATGACCGTGAGCGCGCGCGAGCCGAGCGCCAGGTTCTCCCGCGCGGGCTCGCTGAGCCCGAGGAGCGGCTGCGCGAGCCGCATCGCGAGGAGCGAGAGCAGCACGCCGAGCGGGGTCGACACCGCCACCACCGACTGCGCGACGGGGCCGAGCCGGCGCAGCGCATCGCTGCTCGCACCGCGCCGGATGGAGCGCGACACCGTCCACCCGGCCGCGATCCCGAGCATGGCGATCGCGACCAGCCCCACCCACTGCCAGAGCTCGATCTCGGCGACGCGCACGTCGACCAAGAACTGCGGCAGCGACGCCACCCACCAGACGCCGAGCGCGTGCGCGATCGCAGGCACCCGCTCGACGGTCCCGGCGGCGAACACCCACTGGTCGCCGGCGCGGACGAGGTCCACGTCCATCGTCACGCCGCGCGCCTCGATCGCGCCGATGCGCGCCCTGCCGGACGCGCCCGTACCGTTCGCCTCGGCGCCCGGGATCTTCGAGAAATCGAGCCACAGCCGCTGGTCGAGCGCCCGCTTGAGGGCCCGCGCGAGCTTCTCCGGCGACGCGCCCTCGGGCCATCCCGCCTCGGGGCGCTGCAGCAGCTGCGACGCGTCGCGCCACTCGCCGTCGCGCGCGAGCACGATGAAGGTGTACGCGGCATTGCGCGGCGTGTCCTGCCCGCGCTCGGGCATGTCGTCGGCGCGGACGGCACCGACGGCGGCAAGGAGCGCGAGCGCGCAGGCGAGGAGAACGGACGCGAACGATCGTCGGAAAGGCAGCACGCGCGGCATGGTAGGAGCCGCGCGTGCCGAAGGAGCGTTTCGTGTCGGCGCGCGCCGTCGCGCGCCTCGGTGGTCACCGGCGTCTCGTCCGGTCACCAGGTCCGGCTGCCGACGCCGAGCCCGCGACCCGCCCACGGGTCGAACGGATCCGGCACCGGGCCGGCCGGGGCGCCCGCGGGGAGCGGGGGCGGCACCGCACCCATCGTGCCTGCCGGCGAGCCGCCGCCCGTGCCGGCCGCGGGCTGCATGGCGTCCATCGCCGGAGCCTGCGCGTCGTCCGGGATCCAGTCGTTGTCCACGTCGAGCGCCAGGCCCGCGCGGATCTCGCAGATGTCGATCATGCCGTTCGCGTTCAGGTCCTGCGCGAAGCCGCCCGCGATCTCGTACCCGTCCGGCAGGCCGTTCGAGTTGCAGTCGGGATCGCACGCGTCGAGGGTGCCGTTGCCGTCGCGGTCGGGCGACCAGCCGAGCTCGATCTCCTCGGCGTCCGAGACGCCGTTCTGGTTGCAGTCGCCGAAGCACGACGGGTCGAAGACGTTGCCGTCGCCGAACGAGAAGTCGCCGCCGACCGCCACCGACTCGACGCCGCAGAGGTGGCTCGTCGCGATGCGCACGCCCGCACCGCGGCTGAACACGCTGCGCGCCTCGTCGCTGAAGTTGCCGCTGAAGCTGCACTTGGTGATGTCCGCGGTGCCGCCCATCAGGTAGACGGCGCCGCCCGACTCGATCGACCGGTTGCGCGCGAACTCGCTGCCGTGCAGCTCGACCGCGGCGTCCTCGCCGAAGACCGCGCCGCCCCATGCGCCGCTGTGGGTCGCGTTGTCCTCGAGCGAGCACGCGAGCAGCTCGACGCGTCCGCCCTTGCTGAAGACCGCGCCGCCGAAGGTCGCCGACACGTTGTGCCGGAACGAGCAGCCGATGAACTCGACGCGCCCACCCTGGTTGCTCAGCGCGCCGCCGGACCGCGGCGAGCGGTTGCCGTCGAAGGTGCAGTTGCCGAAGTCGCCGGAGCCCTCGCGCACCACCGCGCCGCTGCCGGTGTTCCCGGCGAAGC
>JAIYBS010000214.1 GCA_027488415.1 Planctomycetaceae bacterium
AGAGCATCGACGTGCCGTCGACGCCGGGCACGTCGCGCGACGCGGCGTACTCACCCACCGCGCCGGCGACGAACGTCGCGAGCCGGGCGCGCCCGGCGACCTCGCCGGGCCTCCATGCCTCGCGCATGCCGGCATCCCACGGGATCGACGGCCGGAGCGCGAGCGAGTCGATGTCGGCGCCGTGCGGCCACGCCGCGGGCGCCGGAATGCGCGACGGAGCGGATTGCGGTCGCGCGGGAGCCTGCGATGCGAGGCAGGCGCGCCAGAACGGCGTGAAGACCTTGTAGGGCGTGCCGCTTCCCGAGCGGATCGCGAAGGGGTCGAAGAGAAGCGTGGAGCCGAGTCGCTCCAGGCGGATGCCCTCGCGCTCGAGCGCGTCCGCCACGCGCTCCTCGTCGCGCATCGCGGCCGGTTCGTACCGGCGCGAGCAGAGCACCGAGGCCGCGCCGACCGACTTCGCCACGGAGGCAAGCTCGACCGCCGGATCGCCGACCCGGATCACGAGCCGCGACCCGCGGGCGCGAAGCTCCCCGTCGAGCGCGCGGAGCGACCCGTCGAGCCACCAGCGCTGCGCGCCGCCCATCGGCCACGCGCCCTCGCCCTGCGAATGCCACACGAAGACCGGCACCACGGGCCCTCGCGCGCAGGCGGCAAGCAGCGCGTCATGATCGCTGACGCGCAGGTCCTGGCGGTACCACAGGACGGAGGTCACGCGAATCTCCCGGTCTCGAACCGGAACGCCGCCTCGAGGTCGGGGAGCGCCCAGCGGAACCCGAGCTGCCGGAGCCGCGCGGGCCGGACGTACGCACCCTCGAGGAGGAGCCGCTCGCCCATCTCGCCGAACATGGCGCGCACCGCGGGCGCCGGGAGCGGCGCCACGGCGGGACGCCCGATCGCGCGGCCGAGCGTGCGGCCAAACTCGCGGTTCGAGCACGGCTCGGGCGCGACCGCGTTCACCGGCCCGTGCACGTCCGCGCTCATCACGAAGCGGAGCGCGCCGAGCAGGTCGTCGAGGTCGATCCAGCTCATGCCCTGCTTGCCGCTCCCGACGGCACCGCCGAGCCCCATCCGGAACGGCGGCAGCAGCTTCGCGAGCGCCCCGCCGCGCGCGCTGAGCACGACGCCGATGCGGAGGTTGACGACCCGGATTCCCGCATTGCGCGCGGCGTCGGTCGCGCGCTCCCACGCCTCGCACGTCTCGGCGAGGAATCCCTCACCGATCGCGCTGTCCTCGTCCACGCGCTGCGGCGCGGGCCGGTCGCCGTACCAGCCGATCGCGCTCGCACACACGAGCACGCGGGGCTTGCGCTCGAGCGAGGCGAGCGTCCGCGCGAGCGACGCGGTCGGACCGACGCGGCTTGCGACGATCTCGCGCTTTCGCTCCTCGGACCACCGCACGTCGGCGATGCCCGCGCCCGCGAGATGCACGACGGCGTCGAGACCCTCGAGCGCACGCGCATCGAACGACGACGACCTCGTGTCCCAGGCGACGTCGCCGCGTGCGGCGTCGGCCTTGCCCCGCACGATCCGTCGGACGTCGTGCCCGCCGGTCGAGAGGAACGGCACGAGCGAGCCGCCGACGAGGCCGTTCGTCCCGCTCACCGCGACGCGGAGCCGCTCGCCGGGGAACGCGGCGTGGTGCTGCAGGTCGTGGCGCGTGCGCTGGTGGCGCCAGGCAAACATGCGCTCGAGGTCCGCGGCGACCGTGCGGCCGCCGAGCGCGCGCCCGAGCAAGCCGCCCGGAAGCTCGTACTGCACGCGGTCCTCGAGCATGCTCGCGCGATCGCCCTCGGGGAGGAACGAGTGCCGGTGAACCCACGACCGGAACGGGCCGCGCTCCTGCGTGTCGGAGAACCCGCGGCCGGGATGCACGTCGTGATGACGCGCGACCCATTCGATGCCGATGCCGAACTTCCGCATGCGGAAGCGGGCCACCGCGCCGTCGGCCATCGCGCCCGGGCGCTCGAGCACCTCGACGTCCTCCCACGGCGGCAGGAGGCGATCGATCGCGCCGGAACGGAAATGCCAGTCCGCGAGTTCGCGGGCGGTGGTCGGCATGGAGCTTGAGCGGATGAAGACGGCCATGATGCTTGTCTACCCGGCAACGCGCGGCTGCGCGGCGGACACCGCCGCGGAGACCGAATCAGGAGTGACTTTCCCCCCGCGCACGAGCACGTCGCGCACGTGGACGAACGCAGCCTCGTCCCTGCCCCGGTCGAGGTCGCTGCGGCGACGCAGCGAACCGAGGACGAGCTTCATGCGCGGATTCGAGCGCAGCGTCGGCTCGTGGCGCGCCAGGAACGCCCAGTAGAGCCGCGTGATCGGGCAGGTCGAGTCAGGCGAGAACCGGCACGCCGAGCACGAATCCCCCATCTTGTCGATGTAGGCGGCGCCGGACACGTACGGCTTGGTCGTCATCACCGGGCCCGCGGCGAAGGTCGCCATGCCGAGCACGTTCGGCTCCACGACCCAGTCCCACGCGTCCATGTACGCCACCCAGAACCAGTCGGTGAGCTCGCGCGAATCAACGTCGAGCAGCGTCGCGAGGTTGCCGAGCACCATGAGCCGCGTGATGTGGTGGCTCCACGCCTCGTCCCACACGCCCTCGACCACGTGGTCGAGGCAGCGCAGGCCGGACTCGGTTCCCCAGTAGGCGGGCGGGAGCGGCGTGCGGGCGGAGCCCAGGTGCTCCGGCGCGGCGCCGCCGTCGATGCCGGCGGGAGCCGGCGCGGACCGCTCCCACGCACTTCCCTTGGCGCGCGCCCAGCCGGCATCGCCGGGCTCGCGCCGTGTCGGCTGCGGACGACCGCCGGCGACTCTGAATCCGTCGGTCGCGTTGTGCACGTGGCGGACGAACTCGCGCCAGCCGATCACCTGCCGCACGAAGCCCTCGACGCTCTGCAGCGGTGCACCCGAGGCGACGGCATCGTCGACGAGACGCCGAGGACCGATGCGGCCAAGGTTCAGCACCGGCGAGATGCGCGTGTGGAACACGCCTCGGCTCCGCTCGCTCATGGCGTCCTCGAACGGACCGAACCACTCGAGGCAGTGCCGCAGGCCCCACGCCCACAGTTCCTCGGCATCCGACTGGGTCGCGGGAAGCGCCTCGACGTCGAGCCGTCCCGGGTGACGCGCGTACCGGGCGAGCACCTCGCGCTCCACCTCGTCGCGGAGCGCCGTCCGGGCGAAGCGCGGAGGCTCCGGGGCCGCCGGGATGCCGTCCCATCGCTCGCGGTTCTCGGTGTCGAAGCTGATCTTCCCGCCGACCGGCGCACCGGCCTTCATCAGGATTCCCGTACGGGCTCGGACCGCGCGGTAGAAGGCGTCCATCCGCCAGCCGCCGCTTCCGGCAGCCGCGCGGAAGTCCTCCGTGGTGGTCAGCCAGTGCGGGTTCGGAGCGATTCGCGCCAGGCCACCGTCGACGAGCGGGCGAAGCTCCGCCCGCACCTCACGCTCGGCGGGTTCGTTCACGGAGAGCGGCCCGAGCTCGCCGGCGACCTCACGCAGCGCGTCGACCATCGAGCCATCGGTCCGCACGTGGCGGACCGCGATGCCGGCGTCCGCGACCTCCGCCGCGAAGGCACGCATGTTGAGGAGGATGAGCGCGATCCGCTGCCGGTGGTACGGGCGGCGTCCGAGCCACTCGCCGCTCTCGACGAGCACGATCCCGGGCGCCGGGACGCCGCGGCTTGCCGCCGACCGGGCGGCGTCGCGCCACCGAGGCGCGTCGAGCTGGTCCGGCAGGACCGCCCACCAGTGCCGACTTCCGGCCGGGGACGATGGGCTTCGCTTCACTGGCGGTGATTCGCACCCCGGGAACCTCCGGATTCGATGCCGCGAATGCCGAAGGACTACCATCGACTTCGGAAGGACCACCAGATGAAGCCAGCAAGCACCCCGGCCTCGCCGTCCGCCCGCCCCGGAACCCTCGTGGGCACCCTCCTCTGTCGCCTCGTGGTGCCCGGCTGGGTCGTCGCAGGTGCCGGCTTCAAGCTCTGGGAGCGCAACCCCCAGCTGCTGCCGAAGCCCGTCACCGACGTCACCGACTTCATTTTCGTGAAGACGCTCGGGATCCCCCGCGAGAGCTACCTCGACCCTGCGATGCGCGGGATGGTGGCGATCGAGATCGCCGCCGCGATGCTGATGTTCGCCGGCCCCATCCAGGCATCGCGCGCGATCGGCGTGGGCCTGCTCGGACTCTTCTGCACGATCCTCGGCGTGCTGATCGCCTCCGGTGCCGCGAGCTGCGGCTGCTTCGGTGCGAGCGGACCGTCGCCCACCGCGATGCTCGCGATCGACGCCGCGCTTCTCGTCGGCCTCCTCGTCTTCCGTCCGCGCGGACAGCGCACGAGCCTCGCCGACGGCCTGCGACGGACCGCGATCCTCCTGCCCGTGCCGCTGCTCGTGGCCGTGGGCATCGCGTTCGGCGTCCCGAAGAAGGCCGGCATCTCGCTTGCGCCGCCGGAACCCGCGACCACGGAGCCAGCCACCGCGACCAACACGAACACGACGAAGCCGACCGACGCAACGTCGGCTCCGGCGGGCCCGACCGCGAAGGCGAACGCCTGGCCCGCGCCGCCCGCGACCGCGAAGCCCTGGTACGCGCCGGAGTTCGACACCTGGAAGGGACAGCGGCTCGACGCGCAGGAGGTGATGCTCCTCATCCCGCGGCCGCTTCCCGCGAACCTCAACGAGGGCCGGCACCACATCGTCCTCATGCGCGAGGACTGCGACCATTGCCACGAGCTCCTCACCAAGTACTTCAGCGGGAAGCTCGAGACGCCGACGCTGACCCTGGCCGTGCCCGACGCGACCGGCGAGCTCCTCGAGAACCCCTGCGTCGAGTGCGGCAAGTCGACCTTCCCGAAGGGGATCACCTACGTCTTCAGCACCCCGGTGCTGCTCACGGTCCAGGACGGCGTGGTCGTCGGCGTCTGCACCAACAGCGAGGACGCCGACCTCGTCCGCGCCGCGCTGAACGCGAAGTGACCGCACGGCAACGGAAGGTACACCCCACATGCACGGATTCGTCACCCGCGTCGGCGTCCCGGTCGTCCTCCTCGCCTGCGTCGCGATCGAGTGGTCGCAGGGCGGCAACTCGCTCCCGACGTGGACGGCGAACCTCGCCACAAAG
>JAIYBS010000253.1 GCA_027488415.1 Planctomycetaceae bacterium
CGCCGCTGCCGCGATCGCGAGCACGACCACCACGACGATCAGCTCGACCATCGTGAACGCCGCGCGCGACGCGGGGATCGTGGGGTTGTGCCTGCGTGCTCGGGTCATGGGACGCGGCCGCGCACGCGCGCGGGACTCAGCTCGGGCGCTTGTCGCCGGCGATGATGTCGGCGTTCTCGCCCTCTCCGCCCGACTGGCCGTCCGCGCCGAAGCTGTAGACGTCGAAGTCGAGGTTGATCTCGCCCGGGACGCGGATCTGGTACGGGTTGCCCCACGGGTCGGAGAGCTGGTTCTTGTTGAGGAGCGCGCCCTCGCCCTCGCTGAGCTCGACGAGCTCGAAGTCGCCGGGGAGCGTGCTGAGGCCCTTGGCCGTCATGTACATGCGCACCTGGTTCGAGATGGTCTCGGCGTCGGCGCGCGCGGTCTTGCTCTTGGTGAAGCCGATCCACTGCGTGACGCGCGGCACGACGAGCGCGGCGAGGATCGCCATGATGGTCACGGCGACGATCAGCTCGACGAGCGAGAAGGCGCGGCGGACAGGACGGCGGGTGCGGCGGTGGGTTCGCATGGGGTTCCGGGGCGGGTCTGGGGTGTCTGCGGAGACGCGTATTCCTACGACCGAACGCACGAAGGCGTGCGATCTGACATCGGCGTTCGCAAGGGTTCTTCTTGTTGTCCGATAACCATCAGCCGCCGAGCGACTTCTGCATCTCGAGGAGGGGCAGCAGGATCCCGGCGAGCACGAAGGACGCGATGAGCGCCATGAACACGAGGAGGACGGGGGGAAGGAGCTTCGTGAACACCTTCAGCGAGGTGTTCACCTGCCGGTCGAAGGCCCCTGCGGCGTGGAGCAGCATGGGCTCGAGGCGGCCGGACTTCTCTCCGATGTTGACGATCTGCACGAGGAGCGGCGGGAAGAACCCGCACTTCTCGAGCGGCTCCGCGAGCGACTGGCCCGTGGTGACCTTCTCCTGGACGCCGTCGACGGCCTCCATGAGCACCACGTTGCCGAGGGTATCGCGGACGATCCGGAGCGCGCTCAGGATCGGCAGGCCCGCCGAGACCAGCGTGCCGAGCGTCCGGGTGAAGCGCGCGACCGCGACGTCGCGCAGCAGCGGCCCGATGATCGGCGTCTTCAGGAGCACGAAATCCACGCGTCGCCGGTTCTCCGGCTGCGCGATCCATCTGCGGAAGCCGACGAAGGCCGCGCCCGCGGCGACGATCACCAGCCACCACCACGACGCCATGAAGTCGGCGAAGCCGAGCAGCACGCGCGTCGGGAAGGGGATCGTCACGCCGGGCTGGCCGATGATCGGCGCCATCAGCCGCGGCAGGAGGAACGTGACCGCGACGATGATGCTCACGCCGATCAGGCAGGCGACGATCAGCGGGTAGATCGTCGCGCCGATCATCTCGCGCCGGAGCTCGACCGAGCGGTCGAGCAGGTCGGCGAGCTGGTGCATCACCTCGCTGGTGCGGCCCGAGGCATCGGAGGCGCGGACCATGCCGACGATCATCTCGTCGAACGGCTGGCCGTACTCCTCCATCGCCTCGTGCAGCGGACGGCCGGCCTCGACGCGCTCGATGATGAAGTCGAGGATGACGGGCTGGCCCTTGCCGGTCGCCTGCCGACGGACGGTCTTCAGCGCGTTCAGGAGCGGGAGGCCCGCCTCGATGGCGGTCGCGAGCTCGCGGATGATGTTCGCGAGCTCCGTGCGCTTGAGCCCGGGGCGGCCCGGGCGCGTGCCGCGGAGCTCGTTGAGCATCGCCCCGACGTCGAACCCGGCCGCGGTCCTCCGCTCGCCGTCCGTCGCCTGGCGCGCGTCCTGGGCCGCGGGCCGCGCGCGCGGCGCAGGCGCCGGTGCATCGCCGCCCTCGGCGTCGAGGGCGAGCGGCGTGAGGCCCTTCGCCTGCAGCTGGCGCATCGCCGACGCGCGGTCGGGCGCGACGAGCGTTCCCGCGGCGACGGCGCCGCCTCGATCGATGCTCTGGTAGCGGTAGCTGGGCATCGTGGTCCGCGGCGTCAGCCGTCGTCGATGTCCTGGGTTGCGCGGAGGACCTCGTCGACGGTGGTCAGGCCGGCGGCCGCCTTCAGCATGCCGTCGTCGCGCATCGTCTGGAAGTCCTGGTCGACGAGCTCGCGCAGCTCGAGCGTCGGCTTGCCCTTGCTGATGCCCTCGCGCAGGCGCGCGTTGATGCGGGCGAGCTCGTAGAAGCCCATGCGCCCGCGGAAGCCGGAGCCGTTGCACTTGTCGCAGCCGCGGCCGACCGCGACGCCGTCCTTGAACAGCGCGCGCTCCTCGGGCGTGATGCGCGCGGCGATCTCCTCGGTCATCGGGACGCGCGTCACGCACTCCTTGCAGAGGCGGCGGCCGAGGCGCTGCGCGAGCAGGCCCTCGAGCACGCTCGCGATCAGGAACGGCTCGGCGCCCATGTCGACGAGGCGGCCGACCGACGAGACCGAGTCGTTGGTGTGCAGCGTCGTGAACAGCAGGTGACCGGTCAGCGCCGAGCGGATCGCGATGTCGACCGTCTCGTTGTCGCGCACCTCGCCGACGAAGATGACGTCGGGGTCCTGTCGCAGGATCGCGCGCAGGCCGGTGGCGAAGGTGAGGCCGCGCTTCGGGTTGACCGGGATCTGGTTGATGCCGCTCAGCTCGTACTCGACCGGGTCCTCGATGGTGATGATCTTCTTGCGCGGGTCGTAGAGCTTGTTGAGGCACGCGTAGAGCGTGGTCGTCTTTCCGCTTCCCGTCGGGCCGGTCACCAGCACCATCCCGTGCGGCTTCTGGATCATCTTGTCCATCATGCCGCGCATCTGCTCGCGCATGCCGAGGCTGACGAGGTCGAGCGGAAGCGAGCTCTTGTCGAGGATTCGCATCACGATGCTCTCGCCGTAGACGGTGGGCACCGTGCTGACGCGGATGTCGACCTTGCGGCCCTCGAAGCGGAGCGTGATGTGCCCGTCCTGCGGCACGTAGCGCTCCGCGATGTTCATGTGCGCCATGATCTTCAGGCGGCCGATCAGGGCGGGCTGCAGGTGCTTGGGCGGCGAGGGCTGCTCGATCAGCACGCCGTCGATGCGGTACTTGACCTTCAGCTCGGTCTCGAACGGCTCGACGTGGATGTCCGACGTGCGGTTCTGGATCGCCTCGAGGATGATGAGGTTCACCAGGTTGATGAGCGTCGGCTGCTCGGCCATCCGGTGGACGTCGTCCGCCTCGATGGCGTCGAGGTTGTGCTCGATCTCGCTGCCGGTGAGCTCGCTGTCCTCGGCGAGGCTCTCCGCCATGCGCGCGGCGGTGGTGCCGTAGGCGGCGCGCATCAGCTCGCTGAAGAGCGCCGGGTCGAGGCCGATGCGCTGTACCGGGAGGCGCGCGAGCGAGGCGGCCTCGTCGACCGCCGCGATGTCGAGCGGGTCGACCATCGCCACCACCAGCCGGCCGCGCTCGACGCGCAGCGGCACGATGCGCAGGCGCACCGCGACGTCGGGCGCCACCTTGGCCGCGGCCTCGGCGCTCCACTCGGGCAGCGCCTCGGCCCACTCGATTCCGAACAGCCGGCAGCGGTCGCGCACGGATGCCTCGCCCGCGAGCGAGGCGAACGCGGCCGCGTCGATGCCGGCGTGGGGAACGGGAGTGCCGTGAAGGTCGTGGTCCATTCGTCGTGCCTGTCTGCTCGTCTTCGTTCCGTCAGCTCACTCGGGCTTGCCCTGCGGTTCCGCGGGCTCCGCGGCGGGCTGGCCGGACCGCGGGTCGCGGCGCGCGGGCCGGCGCTCCTTGCGGTCCTTCGCCTGCGGCGGCTCCTCGCCGGACTTGCCCTCGACGCCGAGCTGCTCGCCCTTGGCGCGAGCCTCGTTCTCCTTCGCGAGGGTCGCGGCGTCCACCTTCACGCCGCCGGGCAGCTCGGTCTGCTGCTCGGACGTCAGGATGGCCATCAGGCGGTCGCGGAAGGGCTGGCCCATCTTCTCGCGCTCCATGCGGGCCTTGACCACGGGGTCGCCGGCGTTCGAGGACTGAGGCGCTCCGGGAGCGCTCGACGCGCCGCCCGCGCGTCGCTCGGCGGCCGCCTGCGCGCGCTTGCGCGGTGCCTTCGGCTCCTCGGCGCGGACGGCGTCGTAGAGCTTGGCGTCCTCGGCCTCGCATGCGGTGCGGAACTCCGCCATCAGCGCGTCGATCTTCGACACCTGGTCCTCGGTCAGCGAGTCGAGCGCGCGGGCCTGCTGCATCAGCACCATCACCGGGTGCGTGCGGTAGACGTCGGGATAGCCGGCCTCGAGCGCGCGCTGGCGGAACTCCGCGCCGCGGGCGCCGAGCGCCTGCGCGAGCGAGTCGATGCCGCCGTCGTTGGCGGCGCGGACCGCGATGCGCGCCGTCATGACCTGGTCCTGAAGGTCGGCGCCGCGGTCGAAATTCATCGCGCGCATCGCCTCGGCGAGCGCGGGCTCGAGCTCCTTGATGCGCGCCTCGCGCGCGACGAGTGCCTGGTCGAGCGCGATCTCGTACGCGGTGACCGCGGCGCGGGTCGCCTCCTCCTCGGCGGAGGAGAGCTGCATTCGGCCCATCACGGCCCAGAGGTCGACGCTCTCGCCCGAGAGGTCGCCCGCGGGGAGCATGCGCTCGCGGCGCAGGGCGCGCTCGAAGCTCGGCCAGCGCTCGAGCTGCTGCGGGCCGAGCTGGTTTCGGAGGTCCGAGAGGAACTTGTCCTTCATCTGCGCCTTCTCGACGCGCCACGCGTCGAGGGGCTTCATCACCTTCTCGAGGATCGCGTCGCCGTCGGCGGGCGTCGCGCGCGCGGCCTCCTGCGAGGCGGCCTTCATCTTGTCCTTGAGCGCCTCGACCCCGGTGTTGAAGCTCACCATGTAGTCCGAGAGCAGCGCCTCGACGATCGGACGCTGCCACTCCTCGAGCTGCAGCGAGGCCGTCATCAGCATCATGTCACGCTGGAGGATGTCGGGCTGGAACGCCTCGCCGAAGGACGCGCGGCCGCCGAACTGCGCCGACGCGGGCGTCGCCGCCGCGCCGAAGGCGGCCGTGACGGCGAGCGCGCAGGCGAACGTGCGGGCGCGGAGGATGACGGGGGTCCGGGTGAGGGCGTTGGGGATGCGCATGGGGTGGCTCCGTGGGTCCTGTGTGGACGGGGATTGTCGCACGGCCCCGGCGGCAGGGCCGACGGGACAACGCACGAGTCGGTGGACTATCGCACTTGATCGGCAGGGACGCGCACGACGGTCAGTGGGTTCGCCGTCGGTTCGACTGATAACACCTTGGGACGTTGCGGGGCGCCACCCGAGGGGCGAGCTTCGGGGAGCGCCGACCGGGCGCCCGTGGTCATTCCGGGCGGGTGGTCCGCTGCTCGATCCGCTTCACCGACTCGGTCACCACGATCCGCTGCACGAAGATCCCCGGCGTGTCGACCTCGTCCGGGTCGATCGCGCCGAGCGGGACGAGCTCCTCGACCTCGGCGACGGTCACCCGGCCGCAGGTCGCGGCCATCGGGTTGAAGTTCCGGGCGGTCTTGCGATAGACGAGGTTCCCGGCCGGGTCCGCCTTCCAGGCCTTGACCAGCGAGAGGTCGGTGCGGATCCCGCGCTCGAGCACGAACTGCTCGCCGTCGAACTCCATGTGCGGCTTGCCCTCGGCGACCACGGTTCCGACGCCGGTCTTGGTGTAGAAGCCCGCGATGCCTGCGCCTCCGGCGCGCATCCGCTCGGCCAGCGTGCCCTGCGGGGTGAACTCGAGCTGCAGCTCGCCGCTCATGAACTGCCGCTCGAACTCGGCGTTCTCGCCGACGTAGCTCGAGACCATCTTGCTGATCTGGCGGGTCCTCAGGAGCAGGCCGAGGCCCCAGTCGTCGACGCCGGCGTTGTTGGAGACGCACGTCAGGCCCTTCGCGCCGGAATCGCGCAGCGCGA
>JAIYBS010000116.1 GCA_027488415.1 Planctomycetaceae bacterium
GGACGGTTCCCGGCGATCGCACCCGAGGACGCGGGCCCCGCGGACGCGATCGTCGTGCTCGGCGGCGGCGCGGGCGCAACGAAGCGCGACGACGGCTCGATCCATCTCTACAACTGGCACGCCGCCGATCGCTTCGAGAGCGGGCTTGCGGCGTTCCGGGCCGGGCGCGCGCCGGTGATCGTGTTCGGCGGCGGGTCCACCGGGATCCCGGGAGCGCCGTCGGAGGGCGAGTGGAACCGCGGCCGAGCGATCGAGCGCGGCGTGCCGGCGGACCGCGCACTGTGCGCGCCGGCCGCGCTCTACACGTCGGACGAGGGCGAGGCGGTCGCGGGAATCCTGCGCGAACGCGGCGCGAAGCGCGTCATCCTCTGCTCCACCGCCACGCACCTCCCCCGAGCGGTCGGGCACTACCGGGCGCTCGGCTTCGAGGTCCTGCCGCTGCCGTCGGACTTCGCCACGCGCGGCACGGCCGAGGAGTGGTCCTTCAAGCTGCTGGTGCCGCGGTCGGTCGCGCTCGCACGGTTCGACATGTGCGCGAAGGAATGGATGGGGCTCGCGACCGAGGCGATCCGCGGGGGCGCGGCGCAGTGAGCAAGGTGCGCGTCATCCTGCAGTCCCGGACGCTCTCGGAGCGGCTGCCGGCGAAGGTGCTGCTGCCGCTCGGCGGCCTGCCGATCGCGGTGCTGTGCGCACGACGGCTCGCGAACACCGGCCTCGACGTCGTGCTCGCGACCTCGGACACCGCATCCGACGACCTGCTCGCGCGGACCGCGGCGGAGGCGGGCGTCCGGGTGTTCCGGGGAAGCCTCGACGACGTGCTCGGCCGCTTCGCGGCGTGCGCTGCGGACCTCGCGCCCGAGGACGTGGTCGTGCGCGCAACGGGCGACAACCCGCTGCCGGACGGCGCGTTCGTGCAGTCGCTGGTCGACCGGCTGCGCGCGGGCGGGCACCGCTACCTGGGCACGGCGTCACCCGCCGACGGGCTTCCCTACGGCCTGAGCGCCGAGTGCTTCACGGTGACCGCGCTGCGCGATGCCGACCGGAACGCAACCGACCCCGCATCGCGCGAGCACGTCACCGTGTCGATGCGGCGCGCGGCGGACGCGGGGCGCGTGCGGCCGGGCGAGCTGCTGCCGGACGACCGATCCGCGCTGCGCTGCACCGTGGACACGCCCGACGACTACCTGCGCGCGGCGCGCGTGTTCGCGGGCGTGGCCGATCCCGCGCGCGTGCCGTGGCGGACGCTCGTGGAGCGGCTCGAGGCGGATGCCGCTGCGCACCCGAGGTGCCCGCTCACGCTCGGCACGGTGCAGATCGGGCTTCGCTACGGGATCGCCAACCGCACCGAGGGCTACGACGACCGCGGCGCACGCGACCTCGTGGCCGGCGCGCTCGCGCTCGGCATCGACCGGTTCGACACCGCGCGCGCCTACGGCGAGGCCGAGCGCCGCCTCGGTGCCGCGCTCGCCTCGTGCGGCGCCGCGGGCGCGCAGGTCACCACCAAGGTCGCGCCGCTCGCGTCGCTCGGCGAGGCCACGGACCGACGGCAGGTGGAGGCGGCGGTCGACTCGAGCGTGCTCCGCTCGTCGCTCGCGCTGCGTCGCCGGAGCGTCGACGCCCTGCTCTTCCACGACGCCGAGGACCTGTGGCGCTGGGACGGCGCCGCACTCGAGCGCGCCGACGAGCTCCGCGCCGCCGGCGCGTGCGGCGCGATCGGCGCATCGGTCTACGACCCGGCCACCGCGATCCGCTGCCTGCAGGACCCGCGCGTCACGCGGCTCCAGGTGCCGTTCAACGTGCTCGACCGGCGATGGCTCGCGCCCGAATTCGCGGCTGCGGTCGCGGCAAGGCCCGGCATCGAGGTGCACGTGCGGAGCGTGTTCCTCCAGGGACTGCTGCTCTCGCCGCAGGCGTGGCCCGCCTGGGCGGACTGCGGCGCGCGGGTGAGCGGCGCGATCGCCGAGACCGTGCGCCGACTCGGCCGCACCGGGGCCGCGGACCTCTGCCTCGCGTACGTGCGCAGCTTCCCGTGGGTGACGAGCGCCGTGGTCGGCGTGGACACGCCGGAGCAGCTGCGCGAGCTCGCGTCCGCGGCAACACGGCCGGCGCTGGGCGCCGCCGAGGCCGAGGCCTTCCGCAGCGCGACCGGCGAGGTGCCGGATCGCGTGATCGACCCGAGGAGATGGACATGAACGCGATCCCGACCGCCGAACTCACCGGACGCATCGTCGTCGTCACGGGCGCCGCCGGCCACCTCGGCACGCCGATCGCGCACGCGATCGTCCGTGCAGGCGGGACCGCCGTGCTCGTCGGCCGCCGCAGGGAGGCGCTCGATGCGCTGGCCGCGTCGATCGGTCGCGGATGCGAGGTCGAGGTGGCGGACGCCTCTCGCGCCGACGAGATCGCGGACCTGGCCGCGCGCATCACCGCACGGCACCCCGCGGTGCACGGGCTGGTGAACAACGCCTACGCGGGGAAGGTCGGCGACATCGACGCGATCGGCGAGGCAGACTTCCTCGAGGCGACGCGCATCAACATGTCGGGGCCGTTCCTCCTGCTGAAGGGTCTGCTGGCGTCGCTCGAGCGCGCGGGCGCGTCGGCAGGCGCGTCGGTGGTGAACGTCTGCAGCA
>JAIYBS010000046.1 GCA_027488415.1 Planctomycetaceae bacterium
CCTCGATGCGGTCCGGGACGTAGGTCACCACGTCCGCGTCGGCACGCGCGGCCTTGATCGCGCGCCAGAGGATCGCGGTCGCGGTGATCCCGTCGGCGTCGTAGTCGCCGTAGATCGCGACCCGCCGCCCCTCGCGCACCGCGGCCTCGAGGCGCGCCGCGACCTCGGTCGCGCCGGGAAGCGTCCGCGGGCGGTGGAGCAGGTTGAGGACGGGCTTGTGCAGGATGTCGCGCCCGCGGGGGTCCGACGCGTAGGCCCGCGCAGACATCACGCGCTCGAGCAGGCTTCCCCCGACCATCGCTCCAGGACCGACCCAACGGCTCTCGACGACTGACATCGCGGCGCAGCCTAGCGGACGGCCGCAGGTACGATCCCGGCCCAGATGCAGCGCTACAAGACCATCCTCCTCTTCGGGGCCCCCGGCGTCGGCAAGGGAACGCAGGGCAAGATCCTCGGGCACATCCCCGGCTTCTACCACCTCGCGTGCGGCGACGTCTTCCGGTCGCTCGACATGACGAGCCCGCTGGGCCGGAAGTTCCTCGAGCACAGCTCGAAGGGCGAGCTGGTCCCGGACGAGCTCACGATCGAGATGTGGAAGCAGAACATCCACGCGCAGACGGTGCTCAGCATCTACAAGCCCGCGCAGGACCTCCTGATCCTCGATGGCATCCCGCGCAGCCTCGCGCAGGCGAAGGCGCTCGACCCGTACCTCGAGGTGCTGAACGTCATCCACCTCGTGTGCCGCGACGTCGACGCGATGGTCATGCGCATGCGCCGCCGGGCGCTCAAGGAGAACCGCCTCGACGACGCCGACGAGAAGGTGATCCGCCGCCGCTTCGAGGTCTACCAGCGCGAGACCGCGCCGGTGCTCGGCCACTATCCCGCGAGCATCGTGCACGAGGTCGATGCCGTCGGCTCGCCCGCGGTGATCCTGCAGCGCGTGCTCGACATCCTCGCGCCGATCCAGGACGCGCACTTCCGCAACCCGCTCTCGGGCGACACGAAGGCCTGAGCCCCGCAAGGGCCGAACGCAGTGCCCGCGGCGCCGGACCCGGCGTCAGCGCGGCGGCGTGCCCGGCTCCTCCGGGCGGAGCTCGACCGGGATCAGCTCGAGGTAGCGAGCGGCCACCGCCTCGAACCACGCGCGCTCGTCGTCGCTCAGCCCCGGGGCACGCGCGGTCGCGCGCAGCGTCGCGAGGCGCGCACGGAGCACCGCGCCGACGCTCGCATGCGAGCCGAGGCCGTCGGGGCGGTCGAGCTGCTCCTTGAGCGCCTGGATCTCGGGATGGAGGTCGACGTCGATCGGCTCCTCGCCCGAGCGCACCGAGCGCAGGACGCGCGGCTGCACGGCGAAGTCCTGCTGCAGTCGCTCGGCGAGCCGCACCCGACCGTCGTCGGAGAGCAGCGTGTCGCGGCCGCCGCCGCCGAACCGGTCGAGGTCCGCGCGCGAGCCGACCTCGAGCTCGAGCTCGAGCCGCGTCTCGACCGGCCGTCCGTCGGCGCCGCCCTTCACCCGCCCGAGCTCGTCGCGCTCGCCGCGCATCACGACCACGCTGACCCGGTCGCCGGGCTTGTGGAGCTGCACGATCGCCGAGAGCTGCTCGCTGATCATCGTGGGCTTGCCGTCGATCTCGACGATCCGGTCGCCGGCGCGGAGCACCTTGCGCGCGGGCATGTTCGGGATGAGCCCGGTGACCGTCACGCCCTCGCCGTCGCCGATGCGGCCCGCCATCTGGATGCCGAGCGCGCCGCGCGGTGCGTCGATGATCCGCGCCCGGCCGACCTCGAGGAGCCGGGCGTGCGCCTCGTGGCCGAGCCTGCCCGGCGCGCGCGAAAGCTGGAGCCACACCTGCTCGTCGGCGATCGACGGGTCGCGCAGCGCCTTCGACGCGGCGTCGCGCTTCGCGAAGTCGGCGCTGCCGAGGTCCGCGACCAGCGCCTCGACGCGCGGATCGGGCGTGACGGCGGACAGGCGCATCGCCGTCCACGGGACCTCGTCGATCGCGGCGATGCCGAGCCGCGCACGGCCGAACTGACCGCGACCGCCCGCGGGACGGTTGGGAACGGCCACCGGCGCGAAGGGCAGGTCCCCGTCGGGGATCGCCTGCGGCGCTGCCGATGCGTCGCCCGCCGCCGCGGCGACGAGCGCCGCGGTCAGAGCCCCTGCACGGAGGATGCGTTGGACTCGATCCATGCCACCTTGCGCTCGATGAACGGAAGGAACTCCGCGGCCGGCAGGTGCGCGAAGCGACCCGTGCGGGCGACCGGGACGAGGCTCTCGAGCGTGCACGACTCGATCATAAGCCACGGCAACGCCCGCCGTTCCTCCGGGGCGAGCGGCACGCCGAGGCCATGCTCGGCGCCGGCGAGCACCGCGGTCATCCGGGCGGCGTCGAGTTCCGGCCGCCAGTCCGCGGACGCGACGCCCGAGATCGGGTGGCTGCCGAAGTGCACCAGCGCGTTCGCGATCTCGCACGCGCGGTGGTCGACGCGCGCGCCGTCGAAGTCGAGCACCGCGCGGAGCCTGCCGTCGGCGAAGAGCACGTTCCCCGGGTGAAGGTCGCCGTGGACGCAGAGGGCCGGCATCCGCGGCAATCCTGCCTCCTCGGCCCGCGAATGCGCGCGGGTGGAGGCGGCGACAAGACGGCAGACGCACTCTCGAAGCGGCGCGGCGTCCGCGCCGGGGTCAACGCGGAGCACGGCGGCGATCACCTGGTCCTCGGAACCGGCAACCGGTCCCGGCCGGTGGAAGCTCGCGCGCGGCGCGTCGTCCGGCACCGCGAACGACGCGGAGGCGCGGAGCATCGCGCCGATCGCCGCACCGACCTCGGCCGACTCGTCGACGCGCATCGACCACCGCCCGCCGTCGATCCAGCGGAAGAGCTCGTACGCGCCGCCGCCCGCGACGTGGACCGTGCGCCCGTCGAGCGTCGGGAGAACCTGCGCGACGGGGACGCCCGCCGCGGCGAGGTGGAGCTGGAACGCATGCACGAACCCGAGCCG
>JAIYBS010000335.1 GCA_027488415.1 Planctomycetaceae bacterium
GCAGGACCGCGAGCAGCTGCGGCACCGCGACGCGCGCATCGACCAGGTCGGCGTGCGCGCCGCCGCGAACGCGACGGCGGACGGCGGCACCGCGAAGGGCGACCCCGCGCGCTCGATCGAGCAGCTCGCCTGGGTCAACGCCGAGAAGTCGAAGGTGCTCGCCGAGGCGCGCGAGCTCGCGCAGCGGACCGACGCGATCGGCCGCGAGATCGCCGCGCTCGAGGCGACGATCGCGCAGCGCGGCGTCGCCGGGCGCACGCAGCGCGCGGCGGTGGTGCGCGTCGCCGCGCCGAAGGCGTGCTCGGTCGACCTCGACCTGACGTACATGGTGCCGGACGCCGCGTGGGCGCCCACCTACGCGATCCGCGCCGCGGGCGACCGCAGCGGCACCTCGATCGAGTACGACGCGTTCCTCGTGCAGCGTTCGGGCGAGGAATGGAAGGACGTCCGCATCTCGCTGTCGACGGCGAGCCCCGACCGGAGCGCGCAGCCGGGCGAGGTGGAGCCGGTGTACGTCGACGTGCCCGCGCCCGCGACGTACGGCCGCGCGGGCGGCGGCTTCTCCGACGAAGGCGGGCGGCCGCGCGCCATGAAGTCGCGCGGCAAGCCCGGCAGGCCGTCGGGAGGCCCGGGCGGCCTCATCGGCTCGGGCGGTCCCGACGTCGCCGGCGCGCCTGACGACAAGGACGCCGGCGCGGAGCTCGAGCGCCTCGCGGAGGGCGCGTCGATCGCCGAGGCCGGGATCGCGGCGACGTTCGAACTGCCGCGGCGCGTCACGGTGCCGAGCGACGCGAGCCGCCGCCAGCGCACCCGCATCACGACCATCGAGCCGTCGTCGAGCTTCGTCTACACCGCGCAGCCGCTCGTCACCGACGCGGTGTTCCTGCGGGGCGACCTCGTCAACGAGTCCGGCTACCAGCTGCTGCCCGGGTCCGCGCAGGTCTACATGGGCGGCGACCTGATCGGCGACACGCAGATGCCCTCGGTCGCGCCGAAGTCGCCGTTCAAGGTGTTCTTCGGGCCCGATCGATCGGTGCGCGCCGTCCGCGAGGTCGTGTCGAATGTCACCGGCGTCGCCGGGCTCTTCGGCGGGAGCGTCGCCACCACGTGGAAGTACCGCGTGCGGATCGACAACGGCTCCGGGCGCGACCTGCGCGTCGAGCTGATCGACCGCCGGCCGGTGAGCCGCAACGAGAAGATCGAGATCAAGGTCGCCGACCTCTCGTCGCCGCTCTCGGCCGACGCCGAGTACGCGGCCGGCCCGCAGAAGTCCGGCATCCTGCGCTGGGACCTCGCCGTGCCCGCGTCCGCCCGCGGCCCGGCCGCCATGCCCGTCACGTGGACCGTCCAGGCCACACGCGCCAAGGACGTCCAGACCACCGCCCTTCCCGACTGAACGACGCGAGGACCCCATGCACACCACCTTCATCCGATCCGCCGTCGTCGGTGCCGCGCTCCTCGCGGCGATGCCCGCGCCCGTCGCCCTCGCGCAGTCCGCGGCACTCGACGCCGACATCCCCATGCAGCAGGCGAGCGACCGCGGCGCGATCCGCGCGGTGACGCTCTACCCCGACCGGGCGGCCGTGACGCGCACGGTGCGCGTCGACCTGAAGCAGGGGCTGTGGACGCTGCGCGTCCCCGAGCTTCCCGCGTCCGTGGTCACGAGCTCGCTGCAGGCGAAGGTCGCGCCCGCCGACGGCTCGGCGCCGAAGTCCACCCCGAAGCTCCTCGGCGTCGACTTCTCCGCGACGCCGAAGGTCGACTTCGCGAGCTCGCCCGAGGGCGTCACGCTCGCCGAGAAGGTGCGCGAGCTGAAGCGCCGGCTCGCCGAGCTCGCGCAGGACCGGGCGCTCCTCGAGCAGCACGACAAGCTCGTCGACCAGGTCGGCGTGCGGCCGTCCGCGGGTGCCGGCCCGGACGGCGCCACGCAGCCCATCGACGTCGCCGCCGCGGAGCGGCTGCTTGCGGCCGTGAAGGCCGAGAAGGATCGCATCCTCGCGGTCGCGCGCGAGCAGAACGATGCGCGCGAGCGGATGGAGCGCGAGCTCTCCGTGGCCGAGCAGCAGCTCGCCGCGCGGGGCGGCGCCGACCGCACCGACCGCGCCGGCCTCGTGCTGCTCTCCGTCCCCGAGTCCTGCGCCGTCGAGGTGCAGCTCACGTACCTCGTCTCGAACGCCGGCTGGGCCCCCGCCTACTCGGTCCGCGGCAGCGGCGACCGCTCGGGCGTGAGCGTCGAGTACGACGCGATGGTGCTCCAGCGGACCGGCGAGGACTGGAACGACGTTCGGCTCGCGCTCTCGACGGCGCAGCCGTCGACGGCGAGCAGTCCGCCCGCGGTCGAGCCGTGGTTCGTCGACGTCGTCCTGCCCCCGCCGCCTCCGGTCGCAGGCGGCAGGGTGGAGGCGGCGGAGACTGGCGCGCCCGCCCCGATGATGATGGCGGACGCGATGCCCGGCGCGCCCGCGGGCGACCCCGGCCGCCCCGGAAACGACGCCGCGATGGCGAAGGCCATCGAGGAGTTCGCCGCGAGCGCGGCGGTGAGCGAGACCGGGACCGCCGTCTCGTTCGAGCTGCCGCGGCCGGTCACGCTGCCCTCGGACTCCGTGCGCCAGCAGCGCACGCGGATCGGCACCTTCGAGCCCGAGACGACGTTCACCTACGTCGCCGCGCCGATCCTCACCGAGAGCGTGTTCCTGCGCGGCGACATGCGCAACTCGAGCGCATTCCAGCTGCTGCCCGGGAAGGCGCAGGTCTTCATGGGCGGCGACTTCATCGGCGAGACCGCCATGCCGTCGGTCGCGCCGAAGGACGAGTTCCGCGTGTACTTCGGCCCCGACCGCGCGCTCCGCGCGAAGCGCGAGGTGCTCTCGAAGGTGACCGGCTCGAGCGGCCTCTTCGGCGGCTCGACGGTGACCACGTGGAGCGACCGCATCACCGTCGACAACGGCACGGGCCGCGACGTGCGGCTCGAGCTCTACGACCGGCGGCCCGTGAGCAGGAACGAGAAGATCGAGGCGCGCGCCACGAACCTCTCGCCCGCCCTCAGCACCGACAAGGCCTACGTCGAGGGACGCCTGCCGCAGGGGATCCTGCGCTGGGACCTCGCCGTGCCGGCCGCCGCGCGCGGGCCGAAGGCCGCGACGGTGACCTGGACGGTCGAGGTGATCCGCCCCAACGGACTCGAGACGACGCCGATCCCGGACTGACCCGGGCCCGACGGGCTCAGAACCACCACGGGTTCGCCGGCTTCTCCTCCACGATGCACTCCTGGAGGAACGCCACCGCGCGCTCGAAGCCCTCGTCGATCGACATCATGGCGTCCTCGTGCTCGATCGAGAGCACGTGGTCGTACCCGTGCCGCCGGAGCATGCTGACGAAGGGGCGCCAGAACTCGGTCCCGTGGCCCCAGCCGCAGGCGCGGAAGTTCCACGCACGGCGCTTGAGGTCGCCGTAGGGCTTGCAGTCGAGGTAGCCGTTCAGCGGCCCCTCATGGCGGTCGAGCTCCGTGTCCTTCGCGTGCACGTGGAAGAGGAGCCCCGCCTCGCCGAGCTGGCGCGCGACGAGCACCGGGTCCATGCCCTGCCAGAAGAGGTGCGAGGGGTCGAGGTTCGCGCCCAGGACCGGCTTGCCCTTGATGCCGGCCTTGCGCTGCGCGAGCTCGCTCAGCTTGATCAGCGTCTCGCCGTTGTAGACGGTGAAGCCCGGGTGCGGCTCCCATGCGACGCGCACGCCGTGCTTCGAAGCGAACTTCGCCTGCTGCGCCCAGTACGGCACGAGCACGGTGTCCCACTGGTACTTGAGGATCTCGAGGAAGTCGCCGGGCCACGGGCAGGTGACCCAGTTCGGCGTCCGGTCCGCCTTGGAGCCGCCGGGGCAGCCGCTGAAGGTGATGACGATGTCGGTGCCGAGCTTCGGCGCGAGCTGCACCGCGGTCGCGAAGTCGTCGTGGTGCTTCTTCGCGAAGCCCTTCTCCGGGTGAACGGGATTCCCGTGCACGGCGAGCGCGGAGCAGACGAGCCCGTGCTCCTTCAGGATGCCCTTGATGCGCCCCTGCTCCTTCGCGCTCGCGAGGACCTTCTTCGGGTCGAAGTACGGCTTGCCGGGCCACGCGCCCACGGGAAGCTCGATGGCGCCGAGGCCGATGTCGGCGATGTAGGCGCAGACCTCCTCGAGGGGGCGACCGGCAAAGAGCGCTGACATGACGCCGAGCTTCATGGTTCGTGGGTCCTTTCGCGGCCATCGGCCGCCGTGGTGCGAGCCGGGGAGCGTAGTTCCCGGTCATCGGCGGCTCAACGCGGCACGAGGCAACCGCCGGGAACCCCCGGACGAACGATTCATGCGACAATGCCCGCAATGGCGCTCTTCCCCCTGATCCTGGCGGTTCTCCTGCAGGACGCCCCGGCCGCGGCCCCCGCCGCCCCGGCCCCTGCACCGGCGGCCGCGCC
>JAIYBS010000238.1 GCA_027488415.1 Planctomycetaceae bacterium
CGCGGCCGTGACGCCTCCGGCGTCGACGGCCAGCGTGCCGGCGAGCCCGCGGAGCGCGGCGAAAATGGAGCCGGACGCGTCGACGACCTCGACGTCGAGCTTCTCGAGCTTCAGTGCCGCGCGGCGGATGCCGGCGGGCAGCGTGAAGGGCGCGGCGTCGGTCGCGGGCGCGGCGCGGTCGGAGGCCGGCTGCGCGGGCGATGCCTTCGCGAGGCGGGAGATCGTCAGCGTGCCGTCGGCCTCGCGGCGCGTGCGGATCGACGAGGAGAGCCGCACGTCGAGCTGCGACACTCCGGAGGTGACCAGCGTCCACAGGCCCTGCTCGACGCTCACGTCGGCGGCGATGCGCGTACCGCCCGACGGATCGTCGATCGTGAGTCCCTCGACGGCGAGCGGGCCCGACCAGCCGACCCGGAGTTCCTTGATCGAGACCGTTCCGTTCACGTTGTCCTGCACCGCACCGACGATCATCCCGCGGAACAGCCCCCAGCTGACGAGGGTCGGCGCGAGGAGCACCGCCGACGCGGCGACGAGCACGAGGCCGCCGACGACGAGCCCGACGGTGCGGGCGGTGCGGCGAGGGGCGGGAGTCGAGGGGGTCGCGGACGGGGAATCAGGCGCGTTCACGCATTCAGTCTACGAACGCGGCCGCGGCTGCGGCACGGGACTTCACCGCGCCCTGCCCCGCCGGCGCGGTGTTCCGGAGCATGCGCTCGAGCGCGAGGCGCGCCTGCGCCTTCGCCTCGGGGTGCACGCGAACCACGTTGGCGGGCTTGCCCTCGGCGATGCAGTCGAGCGACCAGAGGAGGTGCTGCGGGTCGATCCGGTACATCGTGGTGCAGAGGCACTGGCAGTCGGAGAGGATCCGCACGAACACGTCGCGCGCGGCGGCGGCCTTCGCGAGGCGATTCACCAGGTGGATCTCGGTGCCGATCGCCCAGCGCGACCCGGGCTCCGCGCGCTCGATGGTCTGGATGATGTGCTCGGTCGATCCGCTGAGGTCCGCGGCGTCCACGACGTCCTGCGAGCACTCGGGGTGGACGATCACGGTGATGCCGCCGCGGTCGGCGAACTCCGCGCGCACCGCGTCGACGTGCTCGGTGCGGAACATCTTGTGCACGCTGCAGTGCCCGGCCCAGAGCAGGACGTCCGCGGCGCGGATCCCCTCGTCGGTGAGCCCGCCGCGGTCGCGCTTCGGGTTCCAGAGCGCGGTCTGCGCGGGCTTGCCCGGCGCGGCGTCGAACTCGGTGACGAAGCCCTTGCGCTTCGCCGTGTTCCGACCGAGGTGCTGGTCCGGGAGGAAGAGGATCTTCACGCGCTCGCCCGTCGCGAGGGGGCGGTCGCCGCCTGCCAGCGCCCAGTCGAAGACCTGCGACGCGTTCGAGCTGGTGCAGCACGCGCCGCCCTTGGCGCCGACGAACGCCTTGATGGCGGCGCTCGAGTTGACGTACGTGATGGGCACGACGCGGACGCCGGCACCCGCGGTCGCGCGCTCGATCGCGGACCACGCCTCGACGGCATCGTCGTACTGGGCCATGTCGGCCATCGAGCATCCCGCCGAGAGGTCGGGCAGCACGACGTTCACCGAGTCCGCGGTCAGGATGTCGGCGGTCTCGGCCATGAAGTGGACGCCGCAGAAGACGATCCACTCCGACCCGCGGCGCTCCGCCTCCGCGGCGGCCATCTGGCTGAGCTTCAGGCTGTCGCCGGTGAGGTCGGCGTGCCGGACCACGTCGTCCTGCTGGTAGTGGTGCCCGAGCACGAGCAGCCGGCTGCCGAGCTCCGCCTTGCGCGCGCGGATTCCCGCGGCGAGCTCGTCGTCGCTCATGCGCAGGTAGCGGTCGGGCAGCGCCGGTTGCCAGAGCATCCCGCAAGTGTAGGAGCGGGGCGGGAAACGCAGCCCGGCTCCATTTTCTTCCCCGCGCTATTGTCTCGCCGTGCACGAACCCCGCCAGACCGTCGTCCGCGCGCCCGCGAAGCTGAACCTGGCGCTTTCCGTGGGTCCGCCCGGCGCGGACCGCATGCACCCGATCGCGAGCTGGATGGTCACCACCGACTTCGCGGACGACCTGCACCTGCGCCGGCTCGACGACGGCCGCGACTCGCTCTACGCGATCCTCTGGGCGCCCGACGCGCCGCGCACCTCCGACATCGACTGGCCGATCCAGAAGGACCTCGCGGTCCGCGCACACCTCGCGCTCGAGCAGCACCTCGGCCGCCGGCTGCCGGTCCGCATGAAGCTCGAGAAGCGCATCCCGGTCGGCGGGGGCCTCGGCGGCGGCTCGAGCAACGCCGCCGCCATGCTGCGCGGCCTCCGCGAGCTCTTCGACCTCGAGACCACCGACGCCGAGCTCGCGGAGCTCGCGCGCACCCTCGGCAGCGACGTCCCCTTCCTCGTGCGGGGCGGAAGCGCGATCGTCGAGGGCCTCGGCGAGCGCCTCGAGCACCACGATCGCACGCCCGACGTCCACGCCGTGCTCGCGTTCCCGGCCGCGGGCTGCCCCACGGGCCCCGTGTACGGCAAGTTCGACCTGATGCGTCCCGACGCCGCCCTGCAGCCGGCGCGCGTCCGCGCGCTTGCCGCCGCCGCGCCGCTCGCGCACGACGCCCCGTTCAACGACCTCGCCGAGCCCGCCATCGCGGTGACGCCGTCGCTTGCCGACGAGATCGCCGACATGGAGCACGTCGCGGGCCGCCGCGTCCACGTCAGCGGCAGCGGCAGCACGCTGTTCGTCCTCTGCGACGGCCGCCTCGAGGCCGACCTGCTGGCCGAGCAGATCCGCCTCCGCGCCGCCCTCCCGGCGGTCGCCGCGTCCGCCCGCGGGCACTGACCCGGCCGCTGAGTCCGGATAGCCACGGCACGGGGAATCCTCCCCGATCGGGATACGATCCCCGATCCCCCGGAGCGATCCCATGACGACCCACGCCACCAGCCACGCGCCCGCCTCGACCTTCGTCCCGCAGCAGCTCGACGGCAGCAAGTGGAGCGCCCTCGAGCCCTACTACGCGCAGCTGATCGGCCGCACGCTGCACGACGCCGCGTCGCTCGAGCGCCTGCTCCTCGACCGCAGCGAGCTCGACGCGGCCGCCGAGGAGGCCGCCGCGAACCTCTACATCGAGATGACGCGCCACACCGACGACGAGCTCGCGCGCAAGCGCTACCTCGACTTCGTCGAGGAGGTCGAGCCCGAGCTGAAGAAGGCGGCCTTCGCGCTCGATCGCAAGGTCGTCGAGTGCCCCTTCGCGCAGCAGCTCGACCAGTCGCGCTACGGCGTCCTGCTCCGCGGCCTGCGCCGCTCGGTCGAGCTCTTCCGCGAGGAGAACATCCCGATCGAGACCGAGATCACGAAGCTCGACCAGAAGTACAGCGAGGCCAACGGCGCGATGACCGTGAGCTTCGACGGCGAGGAGCGCACGCTCCCGCAGATGGCGAAGTACCTCGAGGAGACCGACCGCGCCCGCCGGCAGGCCAGCTGGGAGGCCGTCTCGGCCCGCCGCCTGCAGGATGCCGACCGCATCAACGACCTCTTCGAGGAGATGCTCAAGCTCCGCCACCAGGTGGCGCTGAACGCGGGCTTCCCGAACTACCGCGACTTCCAGCACGCGCGCATGCAGCGCTTCGACTACACGCCCGCCGACTGCGAGCGCTTCCACGAGGGCGCCGAGAAGGTGTGCGTGCCGCTGCTGCGCAAGCTGAACCGCGAGCGCGCGCACGCGCTCGGCGTCGCGAAGCTGCGCCCCTGGGACCTGAAGGTCGACCTGAAGGGCCGCGACCCGCTGAAGCCCTTCGCGGGCGCGGAGGAGCTCGTCGACCGCTCGAGCGCCATCTTCCACCGCATGGACCCCGAGCTCGGCCGCATGTTCGACAGCATGCGCCAGGGCGACTGCCTCGACCTCGAGAGCCGCAAGGGCAAGGCCCCGGGCGGCTACCAGTACCAGCGCCAGCGCAGCCGTCGCCCGTTCATCTTCATGAACGCCGCCGGCCTGCACCGCGACGTGATCACCATGGTCCACGAGGCCGGCCACGCCTTCCACAGCCTGCTCTGCGCGCACGACCCGCTCGTCGCCTACCGCGGCAGCCCGATGGAGTTCGCGGAGGTCGCGTCGATGAGCATGGAGCTCCTCACGTTCCCGTACCTCGAGGAGTTCTACTCCCCCGAGGACGCCGACCGCGCGCGCCGCGACCACCTCGAGTCGCTCAGCACCATGCTCCCGTGGATCGCGACCATCGACGCGTTCCAGCACTGGGTCTACCTGAACCCGACGCACACCCGCAAGGACCGCGAGCAGTACTGGGTCCACCTCAACGACCGCTTCGGCGCCGACGCCGACTGGACCGGCCACGAGGACTCGCTGCGTTCGATGTGGCACCGGCAGCTGCACGTCTTCGGCCTGCCCTTCTACTACATCGAGTACGGCATCGCGCAGCTCGGCGCGCTGCAAATGTGGATGCAGGCGAAGCGCCACCCGGCGAACGCGCTCGGCAACTACAAGAAGGGCCTCGCGCTCGGCGCGAGCCAGCCGCTTCCGAAGCTGTTCGAGGCGAGCGGCCTGCGGTTCTCCTTCGGACCCGACACCATGGGCGAGCTGATGCAGGACGTGGGCCAGACCCTCGCCAAGCTGCCGGCCTGACGCGGACCGCACCAATCGACCACGAACCAAGCACACGGAGCAACGACATGAAGAACGTCCTCGTCCTCGGCGCCGGAAAGATCGGCCGCATGGTCGCAAGCCTCCTCCAGGGCTGCGGCGACTACCACGTGACCGTGATGGACTCGCACGACGCGTCGCTGCGCGAGACCCTCGCGCTCGCGCCCGGCGCGAGGTCGATGCAGGGCCGCTTCGACGACCAGGCCGCGGTCGACCGCGCGCTCGACGGCCAGTGGGCGGTCATCAGCTGCGCGCCGTTCTTCTGCAACCCGATGATCGCCGAGCGGTCGAAGTCGAAGGGCGTCCACTACCTCGACCTCACCGAGGACGTCGCCGTCACGAAGAAGGTCATGGAGCTCGCCAAGGGCGCGAAGACCGCGTTCATCCCGCAGTGCGGCCTGGCGCCGGGCTTCATCACGATCGCCGCGAATCACGTGATCAAGGGCATGACCTCGATGCACGAGGTGAAGATGCGCGTCGGCGCGCTCCCCGAGTTCCCGTCGAACGCGCTCAAGTACAACCTGACCTGGTCCACCGACGGCCTGATCAACGAGTACATCCAGCCGTGCGAGGCCGTCATCGACGGCAAGGTCACCGAGGTGCCCGCGCTCGAGGGCCTCGAGCACATGACGATCGACGGCATCGAGTTCGAGGCGTTCAACACCTCCGGCGGCCTCGGCACCTTCGCCGCGACGCTCGCCGGACAGGTGAAGCACCTCTCCTACAAGACGATGCGCTACCCCGGCCACAACGCGATCCTGAAGCTCCTGCTCTGGGACCTCGGGTTCCGCGAGCACCGTGAGGAGCTGAAGGCCGCGTTCGAGCGCGC
>JAIYBS010000088.1 GCA_027488415.1 Planctomycetaceae bacterium
AGGGCAGCTCGTCGCCGCGCTTCATGTGGCCGACCTTGCGCTCCTTCTCGGCCGCGATGGCCTTGATGCGCGGCCAGAACTGGCCGAAGGTGACCATGGCGACGTCGCGCGCCTCCTTCGAGCCCTTCATCCACTTGTCGGAGAAGTTCTGGATCTGCTCGAGGATGACCTCGTCGATGTCGCTCGCGCCCACCTTCTGGCGGGTGCTCGGGTCGACCATCTCGGCGCCGAGGGCCTGGTTGACGAGGGCCACCATCTGCTTGAAGAGCGCGATGGCCTTCTTGTCCATCTGCTCCTCGAACTCGGCGATGTCCTTCTTCAGCTGCTTCTTCTGCTCCTCGTTGAGGTGCATGCGGCGGCTGAAGCGCTTGGCGCCGATCACGACGCCCTCGGTGCCGGCCGGCACCTCGAGCGAGTCGTTCTTGACGTCCTCGCCCGCGCGACCGAAGATCGCGTGGAGGAGCTTCTCCTCGGGGCTCAGCTCGGACTTCGACTTCGGGCTGACCTTGCCGACGAGGATGTCGCCGGGGCCGACGCGCGCGCCGATCCGGATGACGCCGAACTCGTCGAGGTTGCGGAGCATCTTCTCGGAGACGTTCGGGATGTCCGCGGTGAACTCCTCGCGGCCGAGCTTGGTCTCGCGGATCTCCACCTCGAAGCTCTCGATGTGGATCGACGTGAACACGTCGTCCTTCACGAGGCGCTCGTTGATGACGATGGCGTCCTCGAAGTTGTAGCCGTCGAAGGTGTTGAACGCGACGAGCGCGTTCTTGCCGATCGCGAGCTCGCCCATCTTCGTCGACGCGCCGTCGGCGATGATCTGGCCGGCCTTCACCTTGTCGCCGGGCTTGACGACCGGGCGCTGGTTCTGGCAGGTGCGCTCGTTGAGGCCCGCGAACTTGCGGAGCTCGTACTCGTCGGCGTTGTCGATGATGATGCGCTCGCCGTCGACGTAGGTCACCACGCCGCCGCGCGCCGCCTTCACGATCATGCCCGAGTGCGTGCCGACGACGCGCTCCATGCCCGTCGCGATGCACGGCGGGTCCGCCTTCACGAGCGGCACGGCCTGCCGCTGCATGTTCGAGCCCATGAGCGCGCGGTTGGCGTCGTCATGCTCGAGGAAGGGGATCAGCGAGGCGCTGACGCCGACGATCTGCTTCGGGCTGATGTCGACGAACTGCACCTCCTCCGGCTCGACGAGGACCAGGTCGACGTCGTTGGACTCCTCGGTGTCGATCCGCTTGCGGGCGAGCACCTTCTCCATCTTGGCGTTGCGGAGGTTGACGATCTTGCCCGCGGTGTCCATCGAGTCGGACGGCGCGAGGATGTGCTTCAGCTCCTCGTCGGCGCGCAGCTTGATGATCTTGCCGGTGGCCTTGCCCGACTTCACCTCGCGGTAGGGGGTCTGCAGGAAGCCGTAGTCGTCGATCTCGGCGTAGATGCCGAGCGACGCGATCAGGCCGATGTTGGTGCCTTCCGGCGTCTCGATCGGGCAGATGCGGCCGTAGTGCGACAGGTGCACGTCGCGCACCTCGAAGCCCGCGCGCTTGCGGTTGAGGCCGCCCGGCCCGAGGGCCGAGAGTCGACGCTCGTGGACGAGCATCGAGAGCGGGTTCGTCTGGTCGACGACCTGCGAGAGCTCGCTGCGTCCGAAGAAGAACTCGATCGCGCTCGAGATGCTCTTGCTGTTGACGAGGTCGGCGATCTTGCCGATCTCGCCCGGCTCCTTCACGCTCATGCGCTCCTGGACGGTGCGCTTCAGCTTCAGGAAGCCCTTGCGCATCTCCTCGGTCGCGAGCTCGTCGAGCGTGCGGAGGCGGCGGTTGCCCAGGTGGTCGATGTCGTCGACGAACTGGTCCTTCGCCTTGCCGCGCAGGTCGAGCATGTAGCGGATGACCGCGAGGAAGTCCTCGGCGCGGATGCGCTGCGTCTCCTCGCCGACCTTCTTGTAGCGGCCGTCGTGCTCGAACTTGCGGTTGATGCGGAAGCGGCCGACGCGGCCGAGGCGGTAGCGGCTGTCGTCGAAGAACTTCTCCTCGAACAGCTTGCGTGCCTTGTCGACCTGCGGCGGGTTGCCCGGGCGCAGGCGGCCGTAGATCTTGAGCAGGGCAGCCTCGTGCTCGCTGACCTCCGCGAGGAAGTCCAGCTTCTCCTCGGAGAGCGTGTTGAGGATCAGCGAGTCGCCGGGGTTGGCGACGACGCGGACCGTCTTGAGGTTGCTCGCGAGGATGTTCTCGAGGCCCTTCTCGCCGAGCTGCGCGCCGACGCGGCACAGCTCCTCGCCGGTCTCGCTGTCGATGATGAGCTCCGCCGAGAAGTGGTTCGGCGTGAGCTTCTTCGCCGGCATGTCCTCGACCTCGTAGAACTCCTCGAGGATCTTCTCGGTGGTGGAGTACTTCTCGTCGAGGGCGCGGAGGAACGTGGTGGCCGCGAGCTTGGTGCTCTGGTCGATTCGCATCGCCAGAACGTCCTTCTTCGTCACCTCGAGCTCGATCCACGAGCCGCGCTCGGGGATGATGCGGCTCGAGTGGAGCGGGCGGTCGCCGATGCGCGACGCGACGCTGAAGTCGACGCCGGGCGAGCGGTGCAGCTGGCTGACGATGACGCGCTCGGCGCCGTTCACGATGAACTCGCCGCCGCCCATCATGATCGGGATGTCTCCGAGGTAGATGTCCTCCTCGGTGATCGGCTCGCCCTCGCCCTTCGAGAGCCGCACGGTCACGCGCAGCGGCCGGCCGTAGGTGAGCCGGAGCTCACGGCACTCGTCGGGGGTGTAGCGGGGCTCCTCCAGGCGGTAGTGGAGGTACTCCAGCTTCATCGCCATGTCGTAGGACTCGATGGGGAAGATCTCGCGCAGCAGGGCCTCGAGGCCCTTGTGCGGATCGCGCTCCTTCGGTTCCTTCTTCAGCTGGAGGAAGCGGTCGTACGCCTCCTGCTGAACCTTCATCAGATCGGGGACGGGATCGGCTTCGCCGCGCTTCTTCGAGAAATCGCGGATGGTCTTCGTCGACATGGTGTGATCGCCTCTCGTTCCAAAAGCGAAAGAACGGACAGTGGCCCTCGCAGGCCTGCTGCGTTGTCAGCTGATTTGATTGGTGGGTCTCGCCGCCGCCAAGATCGGAGAGCGTACCCAAATCCCGGTGGGGCGGCAACTATCGGCGAAGGTATGGCATGCGCTTTGCTGATTCCGGGCGGATTGGTTATTGGTCGAGGTTATTGGGCGGTGTGGCCGCCGATCCGCTGTCGGCTCCGGACCGTGAGCGACGGAAGGTAAGCCGGGTGGCGCCCGGACGATCGACGTCCTCCGAGGCCGCAGCGGAACCTGGTGGAGCAAGGCCGTTCGCGAAGCAGGGGTCCCGCGCGCAGCCGATCCCCGCGGTGACCCCGCAACGAAACTCACTCCGGGCGCGCCGGGGGCATCACCCTCACCAGCACAAAAGCGCGCGAGCCCGGCCAGATGGCCGGGCTCGCGGAAGTACTGCAGTCGGAAGACGAGGCTTACTTGACCTCGACCTTGGCGCCGGCGGTCTCAAGGGCAGCCTTGAGCTTGTCGGCGTCTTCCTTGGAGATCTTCTCCTTGACGGCCTTCGGCGCGCCGTCGACGACGGCCTTCGCGTCGGCCAGGCCGAGGCCGGTGGCCTCGCGCACGACCTTGATGACGTTGATCTTGTTCGCGCCGGCCTCCTTGAGGATGACGTCGAACTCGGTCTGGGCAGCAGCGGCCGGGGCAGCGTCGCCACCGCCAGCAGCGGCCATCATCACGGCGCCGCCGGCGGCGGGCTCGATGCCGTAGGTGTCCTTCATGTAGTCCGCGAGGTCGACCGCGTCCTTGAGGGACAGGGCGGCGATCGAGTCGCCGAGGGTCTTGATCTTCGCGTCGAACGTCTTGGTCTCGGTGTCAGACATGGTGAGCTCCAACTCTCTTGCTGTACCTCCGAGTGGAACCGGAACACCCGGTTTTTAACCCCCGAGGGGGCCAGTCGGACGGTGGATGGATGAAATGGGATGAAGTCCGGTTCAGCCGGCCTTCGCGGTGATCGTCTCGCCCTTTTCGAGGCGAGTCTGGATTTCCTTGACGATGCCCATCACGCGGCCGCCCGGACCCTTGACGGCACCCATGAGGTTCCGCGCGGGGGAGAGGACGAGGGTGACGACGTTCGCCTGAGCCTCGGCCCTGGTGGGCATCTTGCTCAGCTTGTGGACGCCGGCGGGGCCTTCGTAGACCACGCCTTCGAGGATGGCCGCCTTGAAGACGAACTTCTCGACGCCCTTGGCCCACTTGACCAGGTCACGCGCGAGATCGATCACGCTGTCCTGGCTGTAGACGAGGGCCGACGGGCCGGAGAGGTGGCCGCCGAGCGGCTCGAGCGCGCCGCCCTTGAGGGCCTCGCGGGCGAGGGCGTTCTTGACGACGGCGACCTTCACGTTCTTGCGCGCGAAGTCGTTGCGCATCTTGTTGGTGGCCGGGGCATCGAGACCGCGGATCTCGACGAGCACCGCGCCTTCGACGCCGGAGAACCGCTTCCGGTACTCCTTGACGATCATGTTCTTGACAGGCTTGGACATGGGTGTTGCTCCTGGGAATTCCGGTCGGTCAGACCGCGACCGGGACGCCGGGGCTCATGCATGCCGCGACGACGCACTTCTTGACGTACTGGCCCTTCGCAGACGAAGGCTTGGCCTTCAGGATCGTCTGCACGAACGCGTTGAGGTTGTCGACGAGCTGCTCGTCCTTGAACGAGAGCTTGCCGATGACGCCGTGGATGTTGCCGCCGTCGTCGTTGCGGTACTCCTGCTTGCCGGCCGCGTACTCCTTGACGGCCTCGGGCACGTTCGGGGTGACCGTGCCGGCCTTCGGCGAGGGCATGAGGCCCTTCGGGCCGAGCACCTTGCCGAGCTTCGACACGACGCGCATCATGTCCGGGCTGGCGACGGCGACGTCGAAGTCCATCCAGCCGCCCTCGATCTTGGCGACCAGGTCATCGGCACCCGCCTCGATCGCGCCGGCGGCCTTCGCAGCGGCGACCTTGTCGGAGCCGCAGAAGGCGACGACGCGGGCGCTCTTGCCGATGCCGTGGGGCAGGGCGATCGAACCGCGGAGCGCCTGGTCGGCGGCCTTCGGGTCGATGCCGAGGTGGAAGACGACGTTGACCGTCTGGTCGAACTTCGTGGCCTTGAACTTGCGCAGCGCGGCGATCGCGTCGGCGGCCGCGAGCGGCGCCTTCACGGCGTGCTCGTTGGCGGCACGCATGCGCTTGGAGTTCCCGATGATCTTCTTCTTGGCGATAGCCATGGCTTACATCCCCTCCACGGTGACGCCCATCGAGCGTGCGCTTCCGGCGACGATCCGCATCGCGGCGTCGAGGCTGGTGGTGTTGAGGTCCTTGATCTTCTCCTCGGCGATCTTCTGGATCTGCGCCTTGGTGATCTTGCCGACCTTGTTGGTGTTCGGCGCGCCCGAGCCCTTCTCGATCTTGATCGCGTCCTTGATGAGCGCGGAGACCGGGGAGGTCTTGATCTCGATGTCGAAGCTCTTGTCTGCGTAGACGGTGACGACGCAGCCGACCATGCGGCCGTTGAGGGCCTTGGTCAGGTCGTTGAACTTCGTGATGAACTGACCGGGGTTGACGCCGTTGGCGCCGAGCACGGGACCGAGCGGGGGGGCCGGGGTGGCCTTTCCGCCCGGAGCCATGAGCTTGAACTGCTTGGTGACCTTCTTGGCCATGGTTCCTACCTCCGACCGAGCCGGCCCTCCTTCGGGCGACCGCAGGTTTCCAAGTTCCTGCGGCGGATCAGTCGTACAAGCGGTGCGGGTTGAAGATCGGAGAGTGTAGCGAAACCCTCCTTGCACGCAAGGGGGTTCGGCGGCGGGCCGTGTCGATCGGCTGCCTGGCCGGGCGGCGCGCGCTGGCTCGAAACACCCGCCTTCCGGCGTTATCAGCCCGTCCAGGCGCCGAGGAGGGCACCGAGGTCGGCTCCGTTCACCGATCCGCTGCCATCAAGGTCCGAGAGCGCGTCGGCGGTACCCCATGCGCCGAGCAGCACGCCGAGGTCCGCCCCGTTGACGCGGCCGTCGAGCGTCAGGTCAAACCGGTTGACCGTGCCCCCGCGCGTGAGGCGGCTTGCGGGGATGACCTGCTTCGCGAGGCCGGGCCCCTCGATCGACGCGATGCAGCCCGCGCCGCCGCCTGCCTCGAAGAACTCGATGGTCACGGCATGCTTGCCCGCCGCGAGCGCGACGGTGCCGGACACCTCGACCATGCCGTGCAGGCCGTCGTTGTTCACGACGACCTGGTTCCCGATGCGCAGACGCGACCCGTCGTCGCTGTTGACGAAGAGCGTGTAGAGGCCCGGCGTGTCGACGCGGAGCCAGCCGCTCCACACCGCGCCGACGTTGTCGGCGACGCCGCTGCCCGCGAAGTTGCCGCCGGTGGACGCGAAGTTCACGTTGGACGACGTCGCGGCGAGGTACGGCGTGAGCGTCGAGAAGTCGGGAAGCGCGGCGGGCGCGCTGAGCGCGTAGTAGGACACGGCGAGCCCGGCGGAGTCGCCGACGGGGTTCTCGGGCCGACGCAGCGGCGCGAGGTCGACGGTGACGGTGGCGGGCAGCGAGACGAGCCCCGACGCTTCGCGGATCCGGTAGGAGAACGTGTCCGTCCCGGTGAGCGCGCCCGGCGCGTTGTAGCGGAGCAGGTCACGTCCGCCGGGACCGGCGCCGACGAGCCGGGCGATCGCGACTCCGCGCGCGCTGAACGCGTCGAACGACTCGAGCGTGACGGCCTCGCAGTTGACCGGGATGTCGTTGGCGAGCGGGTCGAGCTGGA
>JAIYBS010000382.1 GCA_027488415.1 Planctomycetaceae bacterium
ACGACAACGGCATGTCGATCGCCCAGCCGCAGGGCGCGGTCGCGGCATACTTCGACCGCGTGCGCATGAGCCAGGCCTACGGCGAGTTCAAGAAGAACGCGCGCGAGTTCGTGAAGCACGTCCCGGGCGGCGGAGCGCTCGCCGAGCTGTACCACCGCATGGGCGAGGTCAGCAAGAACCTCGCGCACGAGGTGCACGCGAACGGCTGGTTCGAGCACTTCAACCTCGTGACGGTCGGCCCCGTCGACGGCCACGACATCAAGGCGCTCGTGGACATCCTGAACGAGGCCAAGGAATTCGACCGCCCGATGGTCCTCCACGTGAAGACCGTCAAGGGCAAGGGCTTCGCCTTCGCCGAGAAGGACAGCTGCACGTTCCACTCGCCGAGCCCCTTCGCGATGCTCGACGACATGGAGAACGAGGGCTGCCGCGTCGAGCTGAAGAAGGGCGGGCGTTCGTTCACCGCGGCCTTCGGCGAGGCGATGGCCGACCTGATGGCGCGCGACCCGAAGGTGGTTGCCTGCACCGCCGCGATGCCCGACGGCACCGGCATCGCGAAGGTGCAGCCCAAGTTCCCCGACCGCGTCTGGGACACCGGCATCTGCGAGAGCCATGCCGCCGACATGATGTGCGGTCTCGCGAAGACGGGCTTCAAGCCCTTCCTCGCCGTCTACAGCACCTTCCTCCAGCGCGCCTTCGACCAGTGCTTCCAGGAGGCCGCGCTGCAGGGCCTGCCGCTTCGCCTCTGCCTCGACCGCGCCGGCCTCGTCGGCGGCGACGGCGCGGTGCACCACGGCTTCTGCGACATCAGCATGCTCTCGGTGCTGCCGAACGCGGTCATCATCGGCGCGCTCGACGAGCCGAGCATGAAGGCGGCGCTCGAGTTCATGGCCGGCTACGACGCCGGCATCACGAGCCTCCGCTACCCGCGCGAGTCGGTGAGCGACCGCTTCACGGGACAGCCGTGCCCGCCGTTCGAGCTCGGCAAGGCACGCCCGCTCGCGACGCACGCGAAGCCCGACGTCGCGATCCTCGCCTTCGGCACCATGGCGCTCGAGAGCGCCGAGGCGATCGAGCGGCTCGGCGAGTGCAAGGTCAGCCTCTACGACGCGCGCTTCGCGAAGCCGGTGGACGTGGCCCTGCTCAAGGACCTCCTCGGCCGCGGCATCCCGGTCGTCACGGTCGAGGACCACTCGATCCGCGGCGGCTTCGGTGCCTGCGTGCTCGAGGCGTGCAACGAGCACGGCCTCGACACCCGCCTCGTCACGCGCCTCGCCCTGCCCGACCAGTGGATCTACCACGGCGAGCGCAAGGAGCAGCTCGTCGACGCGGGCCTCGACCCGGCGTCGATCGCGCGCAGCGTGCGCGAGGCCATCGAGCGGCACCCCGTGACCGCCCGCCCGACCTCCGCGCAGCGCCCCGTCGGCGTCGCCTGACGCGCGCCGAACGCAACCACCACCCCCGGAACACACGATGGCCATCCTCGTCATCCAGCACTCGAAGATCAGCGATCCCGGCCACCTCGGCGCCGCGCTCCGAACCCACGGCCAGAAGGTCCGCACCGTGCGCGTCGACCTCGGGCAGCCGCTTCCGGCGGACCTCGACGACGTGCACGGCCTCGTGAGCCTCGGCGGTCCGCAGTCGGCGAACGACTCGCACGACTGGGTGGCCCACGAGCAGTCGCTCATCCGCGAGGCGCACGGCGCGGGCATCCCGGTGCTCGGCCTCTGCCTCGGCGCGCAGATGCTGGCGAAGGCCCTCGGCGGCGAGGTCGCCCGGATGCCGAAGCCCGAGCTCGGCTGGGTCACGGTGAAGGCCGCGAGCATCGGCGTCGAGGACGTGCTGCACGGCGGCATCGGCTGGTCGCAGACCGTCTTCGAGTCGCACGGCGAGCACGTCAGCAAGATGCCCGAGGGCGCCACGCTCGTCATGAAGGGCGATGCATGCGCGGTGCAGGCGTTCCGCGTCGGCGCGACCAGCTACGGCTTCCAGTACCACCCCGAGTGGACCCGCGAGACGATCGGAACCGAGATCGACTCCTGGTCCGACGCCGAACTCGCGGCCGCGGGAACCTCGAAGGCCGAGCTCCGCCAGAAGACCGCCGAGCACTACCCGCACGCGGAACGCAACTCGAAGCGCCTCTTCGAGGCGGTCAACCTGCTGCTGATGCCCGCCTCGCGCCAGCAGCGCGGGCTCGTCGCGCCGGGGTGGATCCACCACTGACCGGCGCCCGCGGCGCACCCCGCCCTTGCGGGCGGATATCGAGCAATTCGACGCGAAAAACCGCGGCCCTCGGGCCGCGGTTTCGCGTTGCGGGGATGCTGCGGCGCATGGACGAGGCAACGCCGGACCGCCGTGACCCACGCCACGAGCTCGGCGCGCTCGGGGAGGCCGCTGCCGCGGCGCACCTCTCGGAGCTCGGCTACCGAGTGCTCGAGCGAAACCTCCGCGTCGGCGACGACGAGGCGGACATCGTGGCGGTGACCCCGACCGGCGCGGTGGCGGTGATCGAGGTGAAGGCGCGCCGAGGCCGATGGCACCCGGAGGACCGCGTGGACCGCGTCAAGCGCGGCAACCTCGTCCGTCTGGCCGCCGCGCTCGCCGAGCGAGCGGACCTGCGCGAGCGGCTCTTCCAGTTCGACGTCGTCGCCGTCAGCGTGCTCGACTCCGGCACGGAGGTCGTCCACTGGCCGCATGCGTTCGACGCGTCCGGCACGCCGTGGTGAGCAGGAATGACGGGGAGCGCGGGGCCGCGCTCAGCGCTGGCCGGCGCCGGCCGGCATCTTGATCTGCTTCAACGGGTCGAGGTAGCGCTCGCGGGCGATCTGCACGAGCCGCAGCTCCATCTTCGCGATGCTCGCCCCGAGCCAGCGCTTCTGGAGCGACTGGATGTAGCGGCCCTGCTCGAAGCGCTCCTGCGTGGCCTGCAGCTCCGCCCGGAGCGCAAGCTGCAGGTTCGCGTCGAAGATCGACATGCTCTTCGTCGAGTCTGCGCCGACCACCGAGAACCAGGTGATCGACGTGCGCTGCTCGAGCGGCTCGGAGACCTTCCCCGGCTCGAGCGGCGCGATCGCCCGCTGCAGGTCCTCGGTCAGGTCGCCCAGGTTCATGCGCCCGCCGGACAGGGTCACGTTGCGCCAGAAGCCGTGCTCGGGGATGCCGACCGCATCGGCGACCTCGGGAAAGGGCTTGCCCTCGGCGAGCAGCTTGCGGACGGTCTCGATCTTCTCCGCCTGCGACTCCTTGCTCAGGCGGATGCGGCCGAGCCGGTAGACGGGGTCGGGGGCGTACGCGGCGCGGCGCGTCGAGTAGAGACGCTCGACGTCGCGCCAGCTGACGACGACGCGCGGCTCGACCTTTCGGCGCAGGATGTCGCGGGTGAGCTCGGCGTTCTTCCGGAACTCGACGAACTCCTCGACCGACATCTGCATCTCGTCGCGGAGCGCCTCCTCCGCGCTCGCGCGGCTTCCGCCGCGCTGCGCGATGGTCGTCTTGAGGTCGTCGCGACCAATCTGCGCGAGT
>JAIYBS010000383.1 GCA_027488415.1 Planctomycetaceae bacterium
CGTCCGCGGCGGCGAGCTCGTCGAACCGGCCGGTCTGCACGATCTCGCCGCCGGCGAGCACGTGGATGCGGTCCGCGGCGCGGACCGTGCTCAGCCGATGTGCGATCACGATCCGGGTCACCGCGCGCTCCTCGAGGCTCCGCGAGACGTGCGCCTGCGACACCTCGTCGAGCGCGCTGGTCGCCTCGTCGAACACGAGGATACGGGGCTTCGTGACGAGCGCGCGCGCGATGAGGAGCTTCTGCAGCTGCCCGCCCGAGAGCGTGAGCTCGTTGATGAACGTGTGCATCTGCATCGGCATCTCGCGGACGTCGTCCGCGAGGCCGGCGGCCTCGGCGGCCTCCCACGCGTCGTCCTGGGTGAGAAGCGACGCGCCGACGATGTTCTCGAACACGGTGCCGGGGATCACGCGCGCATGCTGCCCGACGACGCCGATCTGCCGGCGGACCGACACGAGATCGAGCTTCGCGAGGTCGCGGCCGTCGAAGAGCACCTTGCCCGCCGTCGGCCGGCGCAGCCCGAGCAGGATCTGCGCGAGCGTCGACTTGCCGCCGCCCGAGGCGCCGACGATCGCGATGAAGTCGCCCGGCGCCGCCTCGATGCTGACGCCGCGGAGGATCTCGCCCGCGGAGCCGGGGTACGCAAAGCGGATGCCCTGGAGCGCCACCGCGCCGGACAGCCGGCCGGCGGGCTCGGCGCCCGGCTCGCTCTCCGGGCGCTCGGAGAGGATCGGCTCCACGCGGCGCAGGAGCGGGATCGCCTCGGAGATGTCGCCCACGGCGACGCCGAGGTTCGCGATCGCGGCGAACGCGGCCGCGAAGGCCGCGTTGAAGGCGAGGAACGCCGCGACCTGCGCCTCCTGCCCGCCGTGGAGCTGTGCGAAGCGCCACCAGAGGAACCCGGCGCCGGCGAAGGGCACGACGATGCCGACCACGCGCAGCTGGACCGCCGCCAGCGCAGCCATGTACATCGCGCGCCGCTCCGGCCGGTAGCGCTGCGCCCACTGGAGCAGCGCGTGGTCCTCGGTGCCGGTGGTCCGGATGCGCTCGATGCCGGCGAGAAGCTGCAGCGCAAACCCGCTCAGGCGCCCGCTCCGCTCCGCGGCGTCGCCCGCGAGCCGCGACTGACGGCGTGCGACGACCGCCGTGAACACGAAGACCGCGACAAACGCCGCCGCCGAGACCGCCGCGGCGAACGGATCGACGAGCGCCATGAGCACCAGGTACGTCAGCGCGAACGCGCCGCCGATCACGGAGGCCACCATCGTTCCCGTGACGCGCCGCTGGAGCTCCTCGATCGCGCCGAGCCGCTCGGCGAGGTCGCCGACCGGGTGGCGCTGGAAGAAGGAGAGCGGCAGCTGCAGCGCACGCAGGACGATCGCCGAGGACCCGCGCAGCGTCGCGCGCGTCTCGGTGCGCAGGAGGAGGAACCGCGTCACCAGCTCGGTCGCCGACACGGCGAGGATCGTCGAGCCGAGCGCGAGCCCGAGGAAGAGGAGCGAGAGCGGGTCGCCGTTCGGGATGATGCGGCTCACCAGCAGCCCGGTCGCGAAGGGCACGGCGAGGTTCAGCACGCTGCCGACGAGCGACACGAAGGCCGCGAGCGCGAGGTCGTGGCCGGAACCGAGGAGCGTGAAGCGGACGAGCGCACGAAGCGTGGTGACGGACGGCGGGAGCGGGACCGCGAAGGAGACGACCTCGCGGGCGATCCGTCCCGCGACCGCGGCATCGACCGCCACCGCCTCCGGCGCACGCCCCGGCTCGTAGCGGAACGCGCGGTATCCGCCCCACCTGCCGGGGACGAGCGCGACGGGAACGCCCTCGTCGCTCGCGAGGAGCGGGCCGAAGTCGCCGCGCCACCAGCGGTCCGGGAGCGACACGCGGCGGGCACCGATTCGCGCGGCGTGGGCGAAGCTCTCCTCGGGCGGAAGCTGCAGGTCGTCGGGGATGCGCCGCGGGATCGCGCCGAGCGGCGTGCCGGCGGCGACAGCGACGTGCCGGCACGCGCGCAGGAGCGGCGGCAGCGCGGAATCGACGTTGAGGATCTCCTCCTCGGCGCCGAACACCGACGCGACGGTCCGCGCGATGCGCTGCCGCGTGCGGCCCGGCTGCGACGCGCGCCCCGCGACCGCGGCCGCGACCGCGGCGGCGTCCGTGCGCACGACCTCCGCCGCGCGCGCCACGAGGAGCGACACGGCGTCCTCGCCCGGCGCGGCGGACGCCCGCCAATCCGGCGGCAGCATCACGCGGGCGAATGCCTCCGTTCCGTCGGCGACGGTCTCGGCGCAGCGGCCGTCGGACGGCGCATCGACGACCACGGCCCGCCCGTCCGGCACCGCGACGATCGTGCACGCCGCCTCGGCGAGCGGCGACCCGAGCGCCGGGACCACGCCGCCAGGCGCGACGGTGCCGAGGTAGATCCGCCGGCCGGGGGTCCCGTCGTCGCGCCGCCGCGCCGCGAAGACGCTGACCATGCCGGAGGCGACGGCGAACGCGGAGACCGCGCGAGAGAGATCGAGCTGGTCGCGCCCGTCCACCCGGCGGGGGGTCGATCCAGCCTCGGCGAATTCGGCGGCCGCGCCGTGGAGCCTCATCCCTGGC
>JAIYBS010000169.1 GCA_027488415.1 Planctomycetaceae bacterium
GCACGCGCGACGCCGACCTCGGCCACCGCCTTCGCGCGACCGATGGTGGCCATCGAACCCTTGTCGTGGTACCGGAACGCCTCGCGGGGCGGGGCGGCGCCGGGCGATGACGCCTCGCGCGCGATGATTCCCGCGACGAACGTGCCCATCTGCATCGCGGCCGGCGCCACGCCCGGCACCGGCTGCCCGGTCTTCGCGCAGCGGATCGAGGCCATGTCGCCGATCACGAACACGTTCGGGAATCCCTTCACCGAGCAGTCGGGCTCCACCACCACGCGACCGCTGCGGTCGAGCTCCGCGCCGAGCGCCCGCCCGAGCGGATTGGCGCCCACGCCGGCCGACCACACCACGGTGTCCGCCATGATCCGCTCGCCCGAGACATCCACGCCGCCGTCGAACACGTGGGTGACGCGCGCCCCGACGCGCACCTCGACGCCGATGCGCTCGAGGGCCTCGCGGGCGGCGCGCGATGACTCCGGGGTGAACGAGGGCAGCAGGCGTTCGCCGGCCTCGACCAGGATCACGCGTGCGCTGGCGGCGTCGAACCGCCGGTAGTCGCGCGCAATGGAGTCCACGCCCAGTTCCTTGATGGCGCCCGCAAGCTCCACGCCGGTGGGGCCGGCGCCCACCACGACGAAGGTGAGGTGCGCGCGCATGGCTTCGGGATCGGTCTCGCCCTCGGCGTCCTCGAAGGCACGCAGGATCCGGTCGCGGATCAGCGTGGCATCCTCGAGCGTCTTCATGCCGGGCGCGAACTGCTCCCATTCATCATGCCCGAAGTACGACGAACCCGCGCCGGCGGCCAGCACCAGGTAGTCGAACGGTGCCACGTTGCCGTCGGTGAGCCGCAGCGACTTGGCGGCGCAGTCGATGCTCGCCACCTCCGCATTGAAGACATGCACGTTCGCCTGGTTGCGGAAGATGCGCCGGATGGGGAACGCGATGTTCGACGCAGAGAGCACCGAGGTGGCCACCTGGTAGAGAAGCGGCTGGAACAGGTGATGGTTCTGCCGGTCCACCACCACCACCCGCACCGGGGCCTTCGCGAGCGCCTGTGCCGCCGCGATGCCACCGAAGCCGCCGCCGACGATCATCACGACGGGCTCATGCTGTGGTGCCATCGGCGCATCGTAAGGAGCCGCAGTCGACTGCACGAGGGCATCGATGCTTACGGTTCCGAGACCGCGCCTCCACGGCCATGATGAGTGAGCGCCGGCGGACGAAGGATGTGGCGGCGCGCATGGGGAGCGGGCGTCTTCGGCCGTCCGCGAATCAAGCCACCGGGCGTGGCTTTCCGGCCCGTGGGCCGAATGCGTCCGGGATTCGCTGCGTGCGGGCTGCAGGCTGATTTATCATTTCCGGGCTCATGCCCGGACCCGACCGCCAGACCCTCGACACCCTCGCACGCACCGCCGGCGGCGCGCTTGCCGCGCTCAAGACCCTGCAGCGGGCGGACGGCCACTGGTGCGCCGAACTGGAGGGCGACTCGATCCTCCAGAGCGAATACCTGCTCATGAAGTGGATCCTGGGGCAGGAGCGCTCGCCGATGGCGGACGGCCGCGACGGCCCCGCGACGCTCGCGAAGATCGTCACCTACCTGCGCTCGCAGCAGCGCCCCGACGGCGGCTGGGGCCAGTACCCCGGCAGCTCGATCGACCTCAGCGCCACGGTGAAGGCCTACTTCTGCCTGAAGCTGCACGGCGACTCGCCGGACGCGCCGCACATGCGCAAGGCATGCGCCGTGATCCGCGCGATGGGCGGCGCCGAGAAGTGCAACAGCTTCACGAACTTCTACCTGGCCGCGCTCGGGCAGATCAGCTGGAACGCAGTCCCGGCGATCCCGCCGGAGCTCGTCTGGCTCCCGAAGTGGTTCTACTTCCACCTCGACCGCGTCAGCGCGTGGAGCCGCACGATGATCCTGCCGCTCGCGATCGTCGCGACGCTGCAGCCGACCCGCCGGCTCGGCAGCGAGCAGGGGATCGGCGAGCTCTTCCTCAGCGAGCACGATCGTCACCGGCTCAAGATGCGGCAGGAGGTGCCCGCCGGCTGGCGCGCGTTCTTCAAGGTGGTCGACACCGTGCTGAAGACGGGCGGTCGGCTGCTCGGCACGTCGCCCCGCATGCCCGCCATCCGCGCGGCCTACGACTGGATCCTCCGGCGCGCCTCGCAGGACGCCCCGGCGCCCACCGAGGGGCTCGGCGCGATCTTCCCGCCGATGGTCTACATCCAGGTGGTTTTCCACGCGCTCGGCGTGAAGCGGAGCGATCCGCTCGTCGTGCGCGCGGAGAAGGACCTCGACGCGTTCTTCATCGAGGAGGACGACGACCGCCTCGGCCCGACGATCCACATCCAGCCCTGCTTCAGCCCGGTGTGGGACACCGGCATCGCGAGCTACGCGCTCACCGACTGCGGCCTCACGTGCGCGTCGGAGCCGAGCCTCGCGCGCGCCTCGGAGTGGCTGCGCGCCAAGGAGGTCCGCTGGACCGGCGACTGGGCCGCCAACTGCCGGCCCGGCACGAAGCCGGCGGGATGGTTCTTCGAGTACCGCAACGCGTGGTACCCGGACGTCGACGACACCGTGATGGTCGCGATGGCGCTCAAGCGCGCGGGCGGCGCCGAGAACGAGGCGGCCGCGCGCCGCGCGATCGAATGGGTGTTCGCGATGCAGTGCGACGACGGCGGCTGGGCCGCGTTCGACCGCACGCGCAATCACCAGGTCTACGAGTACGTGCCGTTCGCCGACCACAACGCGATGCAGGACCCCGCCTGCCACGACATCACCGGGCGCACGCTCGAGTGCATGAGCTGGCTGGGGCAGGGGCTCGACAACCCCGCGATCGCGAAGGCCGTCGAGTTCGTCAAGCGCCACCAGGAGCCGGAGGGCTGCTTCTGGGGCCGCTGGGGCGTGAACTACATCTACGGCACCTGGCAGGCGGTGATCGGTCCGATCCGCTGCGGCGTGCCGCGCACGGAGCCGTGGATCCAGCGCGCCGGCGCATGGATCAAGAGCGTGCAGAAGCCGGACGGAAGCTTCGGCGAGACCGCCAACAGCTACGAGGAC
>JAIYBS010000040.1 GCA_027488415.1 Planctomycetaceae bacterium
CGGCGGCGGCGGCGTCCACTCGGCGACGAGCACCGGCGGCGCCTCGCGGCGCATCGCGCGCGCCGCGGTGACGCCCATCGCGACGAGTGCCACGGCGATCAGGACATGCACGACCGAGGACGCGACGATCGCGACGAGCGGGCTGCGGGGCGCCACGCCGCCGGCACCGTTGCTCGTCCCCTCGGCGTCGCTCATGACTGCCTGGTCTTCTGCTTGCCCGCGCGACGCGCGCTGCGGCGGAAGATCGCCCGGTCGAGGCTCAGGGCGCCCGGACCGACGAGGAACGTGCCGAGCGCCAGGACGAACAGTCCCATCTGCGCGAAGACGAGGTTCTGCTGGTCGGCGCCGAGGCTGAAGATCCCGTGCGACTTGATCGCCGGCAGGCTCGTCATCACGAAGAGCGCGGCGAGGATCACCGACATCAGGAGCCCCCACACGCGGCTGAAGAGCCCGAGCAGCATGCACGCGCCGCCGACGAGCTGGACGCCGGCCACTGCCCACGCGAGCTCCACGGGGAAGGGGAGCCGCGCCCGATCGGCGAGCAGCGTCAGCGTGTAGAGGCCGCGCTGCGTGAGCGGCGCGAGCGGGCTGAGTCGCTCCGGCTGCGAGGGGCGCTCGGACGCGCGCTCCTGGGGCGCCGTCGCGGGAACGGGCTGGGGCGGGTTGGCGGGCGGCTGCGCCGAGGTCGCGGTGCCCGACGGCGGGTCCTGCGGCTCGGCGATCGCCCATCCGCGGACCGCGCCGAGCGCGACGTCCGCCTTGCGCGGATCCGGGTCCGTGATGCCTCGGACGCCGAGCTCGCGCAGCCGCTGCGCGTCGTGCGCCGTGTACTCGACGTCGCGCATGAGGTTGTTCCACCCCTGCGGGAGGAACGCCAGGCAGAGCACGAGCCGGGCCAGGAGCGGCAGGATGTTCGTCGCGGCGAACTGGCTGGGGCTCATGTCGGGGGAGTCTAGGGTCGCGCGGCTATCCTCGCGCGGCACGCATGACCAGCTCCCCCGACCAGTCCCTCGACGCCGGCACCATGGTCGGCGACCCGCTCGCCACCGTGGTCGCCTTCGACTTCGCCTCCAAGCAGGCGCCCGTGATCGGTGTCCACGAGGCGGCGGCCGCGATGGAGCGCGGCAACTACGTCTGGATCGACGTCGACCTCTCCCGGGCCGAGGAGGCGAGGGCGCTGCTGGCCGGGCTCGGCCTCTGCTCGGCGGAGATCGTCGAGGACGCGCTGACCCGCGACGACGCGACGCAGCTCGCGCGGTACGACGACTACCTGCACGTGGTGCTGGCCGGCTGCCGCCTCAACGGCAAGGCGTTCGACCTCGAGCGCGTGGACGCGATCTTCGGCGAGCGGTACCTGCTGACGCTGCGGCGCGGGCAGCCCGCGTTCATGAAGGAGGTGCGCCGCCACTACCGGAACGACTTCGTGCGCTTCGCGACGACGCCGAGCTTCCTGATGTACGAGCTGTGGGACCACCTGATCGACGACTACCTCTCGGTGCATCACGCGTTCGAGGACCGCGTCGAGCAGGTCCAGCGCGCGCTCGTCGGCGAGGTCGACGAGGCGGTGTTCCAGGAGGCATCCGAGCTGAGCTCCGACCTGCTGCAGCTGCGCAAGGTGCTCCTGCCCGCGCGCGCGGTGCTCACCGAGCTCTCGACGCGCAAGTCGGCGTTCGTCTCCGAGGCGACGCAGCCGTTCCTCGGCAACATGGTCGGCACGATCGAGCGCGTCCTGCAGGACGTGCTCGTCGACCGCGACATCCTCAGCGACTCGCTCAACAACTACATGTCGATGGTCGCGCACCGCACCAACAAGGTGATGGGCAAGCTCACGGTCGTGAGCGTCATCTTCCTCCCGCTCACCTTCCTCTGCGGCGTCTACGGGATGAACTTCGAGGTGCTGCCCGAGCTGAAGCTGGAGTGGGGCTACTACGGCTTCTGGGCCCTCGCAGGCGTGATCGTCCTCGGGCTGATCGCCTTCATGCGGCGGATCAAGCTGCTCTGAGCCCGCCGGCCTCGCCGGCGCGCGGGATCACGGGCACGTGCCCCACGCGCCGAGCATCGCGCCGATGTCGGCGCCGTTCACCTGTCCGTCGCGGTTCAGGTCCGCCGGACACGCGGCGCACGACCCCCACGCTCCGAGCAGCGTCCCGAGGTCCGCGCCGCCGACCGAGCGGTCGCCGTCGAGGTCGCCGAGGCACGGCGGCGGAGCGCTCCGGTAGCGCACCACGACGCGGGACTCCGAGTAGCTGCACGCGTTCGTGACGCCCGAGGTCGGGACGAGGGTGAACGTCACGTTCGTCCCCGCGCCGATCGCCGCGTTGAAGGTCGCGGCCGGGATCGAGGTGCGCCGCGAGAACACGCCGCAGTCGGTGCCGGTATTCCCGATCACGGTGCCGAGGTTCGTCGAGCCGATCCGCAGCGACAGCGCCTCGTCCGACTGGCCGAGGTCGCCGACCGCGGTGACGAGGATGTCGACCGTGGTTCCCGCCGCCGCCTGCGGGACGGATGCCGCCGCGAACGACGCGGTCTGCCCGGAGAGCGGGAAGGGCAGGAGCTGCGAGGTCACGTGGTCCGCCTCGAGCGGGTTGATCACGGCGCACCGGTAGTTCGCCATCGCCACGGCCGTCTCGTTGAGCGTCCGCGCGTTGTCTGCCTCGGCGAGCCCGGTCGCGGTGCCCTGGAACACGACGCTGGGGCTCGAGAGCCGCGGGCAGCGCGTGCCGGGCGAGTAGGCCAGCACGGTGCGGAACTGGGTGCCGCTCGCCGCCGTGAAGCGGTGCCCCACCGAGTAGGGGAACACGCCGCCGGTCGTGCAGCCGCCGCCGTCGCCGGGGGCGTGGCAGCAGCCCTGGTTGTGACCGATCTCGTGCGTGAAGGTGAGCGCGCCGAGCGCGCAGCTCCACACCGTCACCGAGAACCCGTAGTCCGGCGCGCCGCCGCCGACGAGGTACGCGATGCCGCAGTAGCTCGGGTTCGACGCCGTCAGCAGTGACACGAGGTCCGCACCGGTGGCTTCGCGGTCGGCGTGGACCGAGTCGAGCACGCCGTCGCCCTGCGCCCGCAGCTCGCCGAGCACGCCGCTTCCCGCGTCGTTGGTGTAGGCCTCCGTGATCCCGTAGCCCACCGCGCGCATTCGCAGATTCACGCCGCTCGCCATGTAGACGTGGTTCGAGATCGCGACCGAGGCCTCGGCGACCGCGCGGATCGCGGTCTCGCCGCCTGCCGCCGCCTGCGCGTTCGGCGTCCACCGCATCAGGACGTCGAGCGTGCCTCCGTCATCGCAGCCGCCCGCGGTGCCGCCCTCGCCGGGCGCCGGGACGGGCACCTCGATCGCCCCGCCGCAGCCGCGCATCGGCAGTTCGTCGCCGACGATCCTCTTCTCGCCGCCGCCGAGCGGAATCGACTGCAGCGTGCTGCCGTCCGCCCCGTGTGCCACGAGCACGGTGCCCTGGTTCGTCTCGATCTGCATCAGCCAGCCGCCCGCGAGCGGGCCGGTGCCGGCGATCTGGCCTTCCCACACGCCGGGGGTGTGCAGCACCTCGGTCGCGGTGATCGAGCCGTGCTGCCCGAAGTCGAAGGTGCGCACCGAGCCGTCGCCCGCGAACGCGGGAAGCGCCGCCAGCGAGGCGGCGATCGGGGCGAGGATGCGGGCGCTACTGCGTGCGATGGTCATCGGGTTCGTGCCTTCTGCTGGGGTCCACCCAAGGGTAGCCCCCGCGCTCGCGGGAGCCAGCCGGCGACGAACACTATTCGCGATGCGCGCGGCGCGGATCCGAGAACCCGCGCGGATAGCATTGGGGCGTCGTCGGGAGCTTGTCGTTCCCGAATCCGCCTGCGGGCGTGGCGAAATTGGCAGACGCATCAGATTTAGGTTCTGGTGGGGTAACTCCCGTGCAGGTTCAAGTCCTGTCGCCCGCATTCACGATCCACCCCCGATGACCGCCCCGCAGCAGAGCCGTACCTTCGCCGTCGACGGGTGGTCGCCCTCGTCCTGGCGCTCGCGACCGACGCTCCAGCAGCCCGAGTGGCCCGACCGGGGCGCGCTCGCCGCCGCGACCGGGGAGCTCGCGACGCTGCCGCCGCTCGTCACGAGCTTCGAGATCGAGTCGCTCCGCGCGCAGCTCGCCGAGGCCGCGCAGGGGCAGCGCTTCATCCTGCAGGGCGGCGACTGTGCCGAGACGTTCGGCGGCTGCGAGCCCGGCGCGATCGCCGCGCGGCTCAAGATCCTCCTGCAGATGAGCCTGGTGCTCGTGCAGGGCGGCAAGCGCCGCGTCACCCGCATCGGGCGCTTCGCCGGCCAGTACGCGAAGCCGCGCTCGCACGACACGGAGACGCGCGACGGCGTCTCGCTGCCCGCCTACCGCGGCGACCTCGTCAACGGACCCGCCTTCGACGCGGCATCGCGCGCGCCGGACCCGCGCCGGCTCGTGCGCGGCCACGAGCGCGCGGCGCTCACCCTGAACTTCACGCGCTCGCTGATCGACGGCGGTTTCGCCGACCTGCACCACCCCGAGTACTGGGACCTCGACTTCGTCAAGCACTCGCCGCTCGCCGCCGAGTACCAGTCGATGGTGGACCAGATCGGCGACGGCCTGCGCTTCATGGAGACGCTCGTCGGCGTGAACGTGGCGCAGGTGCACCGCGTCGACTTCTTCACGAGCCACGAGGGACTCGTCCTCGACTACGAGGAGGCCCAGACGCGACAGGTGCCGCACCGCGCAGGCTGGTGGGACCTCAGCACGCACTTCCCGTGGATCGGCGTGCGCACGGGCGATCCCGAGGGCGGGCACGTGGAGTTCTTCCGCGGCATCGAGAACCCGGTCGGCGTGAAGGTCGGGCCATCGACCGAGGCCTCCGCGCTCCTGCGGACCGTGGAGCGGCTCGACCCGTTCGGCACGCCGGGCCGCGTCGTGCTGATCACGCGCTTCGGCGCGCACGAGATCGCGCGTCGCCTCCCCGCGCTCGTCGATGCGGTGAAGCGCAGCGGCCGACCGGTGGTGTGGATCTGCGACCCGATGCACGGCAACACCGAGACCGTCGTCCCGCAGTCGGGGGCCGGGAAGGGCGTGCCCGTGAAGACGCGCAAGTTCGGGCACGTGCTCGCCGAGGTCGAGCAGGCGTTCGAGATCCACCGCGCCGCCGGGACCTGGCTCGGCGGCATCCACGTCGAGCTGACGGGCGAGAACGTCACGGAGTGCACCGGCGGGGCGCGCGGCCTTGCCGACGAGCAGCTCGCGGTCGCCTACCGATCCGCGGTCGACCCTCGGCTCAACTACGAGCAGTCGCTCGAGCTGGCGATGCTGATCGCGCGTCGCATGGCGCGCTGAATTTCTCCAGAGAAACGCCGGGTCGAATCTGCGATTCCTTGCACGCAGTGCGATGGTCGGCGCGATCCATTCCCGTTTCGGAGGGCAACCAGGAGTTCTCAGCATGTCTTTCCGATCCACCGTCCCCTCGCTCAGCCCGATCGTCGCCGTCGTCGTCGCCGCCCCCGCTTCCGCCGGCATCGTGACGGTCGGACCGGGTGGCACCGCGTCCGGCTTCCACTTCGCCCAGGTGTCCGAGGCGATCGCATTTGCCTCCGCGGGCGACACGATCTACGCGCAGGCCCGCACCGTCGGCGGCGCCCGCTTCGCGTACGACGCCTTCGACCTCTCGCAGGCCGCCGAGGGCGTCTCGTTCGTCTGGGGCAACTCCCCCGGCGTGAGCGAGGTCGGCGGGAACATGCGCGTGGGCGCGAACGCGAACATCGAGTTCGAGCTCGGGGGCATCAACAATTCGCAGGCCCTCACCACCGGGCGCGTGCAGTACGACACCGTCTTCGTCCACGGCGATTTCCGCCTCGAGGGGAACCTGAACCTCTCGCTCTACAACGGCTTCGTCCCGACCGTGGGCAATTCGTTCGAGCTCGTCGCCACGAGCGGCACCGTGACCTGGACCGGGTCCTTCCCGTTGCACTTCACGGCGCCGACCCTCTCCGGCGGCGCGACCTGGCAGTTCACCGTCGCGGCCGGCTCCAACGGCGGGCAGTCGATCTTCGCGACCGTCGTCCCGGCGCCCGGCGCGATCGCGCTGCTCGGTGCCGCGGGCCTCGCCGCCTCTGCCCGCCGGCGCCGCTGAACGAACGCGTCCCGACGCCCGAATTCGCCGAATGCGCCGCGTCCGCGCGGCGCATTCGGCGTTTCCGTAGACTTCGCGTCCCATGCCCCGGCAGTCACGACGAGTGGTCATCACCGGCACCGGGACCGTCACCCCCTTCGGCCTCGGCACGGGCGCCCTCTGGAGCGCCCTGTGCGAGGGGACGTCGGGGATCGGTCCCTGCCGGACCTTCGACTTCAGCGGTTTCCCGACGCCCTTTGTGGCGCAGGTCCCCGACGAGCTGTTCGACGTGAAGAGCGTCGTCCCGAAGTCCTACCGCAAGGCGACCAAGGTGATGGCGCGCGACATCGAGCTCGCCGTCGGCGCCGCGATGGAGGCGATGAACGAGGCCAAGCTGCAGACCAAGGCGCACGAGTCGGGCGCGGTGACGATCCCGCCCGCGCGGTTCGGCTGCCACATCGGCGCGGGCCTGATCGCCGCCGAGGAGAACGAGCTCACCGGCGCGCTGGCGACCGCGCGCGCCGCCGACGGCAGCTTCGACATCGGCGCCTGGGGCGGCGAGGGCATGAAGAACCTCACGCCGCTCTGGATGCTCAAGTACCTGCCGAACATGCTGGCGTGCCACGTCACGATCATCCACGACTGCCAGGGGCCGTCGAACACGATCACCTGCGCCGAGGCATCGAGCCTGCTCTCGATCGGCGAGTCGATGCGCGTGATCGGCCGCGGCGACGCGGACGCGTGCATCTCGGGCGGCGCCGAGAGCAAGACCAACCTGATGGGCATGATGCGCCAGCTCTACGCCAAGCGCCTCGCGGCGACGGCGCCCGGCGAGGACCCCGCGGGCGTCGTGCGCCCGTTCGCGCCCGACGCGAAGGGCTGCGTGCCCGGCGAGGGCGGCGGGCTGCTCGTGCTCGAGGCGATGGAGACGGCGGCCGCGCGCGGTGCGACGGCGATCGCGGAGCTCGCGGGCTTCGGCGCGAGCCAGAGCTTCTGCCCCGACACGCTCGGCGTCGAGCCGGAGGCGGACGGGCAGGGCATCGTCGACGCGATCGAGGCCGCGCTCGCGGACGCGGGCATCGGGCCGGACGCGATCGACGCGGTCATCCCGTTCGGCACGGGCGTTCCGATGCTCGACGCCGCCGAGGGTGCGGCGATCCGCAAGGTGTTCGGCGCGCGCGCGGCATCGCTGCCGCTCGTGACCCTCGCCCCCGCGATCGGCAACGCCGGCGCCGGCAACGGCGCGATCGCGATGGCCGTCGCCGCGCGCTGCGTCGCGGAGCAGCGGCTCCCGGCGCGCATCAACACGAAGGGTGCGGCCGGCCTCGACGCCGACGCGTGCCCGGCGCGCGCGGCGAAGGTCGGCGCGGTCCTGGTCTTCACCCCGAGCCTTGGCGGCCAGAACGCGGCCGCCGTCATCCGGAGGATCGCATGAGCGCGCCCCGCAACGACGCAAGCCGCCGCATCGTCGTGACCGGCATCGGCTGGGTCACGCCGCTCGGCCACGACATCGAGGGAGTCTGGAAGCGGCTCCTGAACGCCGAGAGCGGCATGGCGCCGACCACGCGCTTCGACGCCCGCACGTTCCCGACCACCTTCGCCGCCGAGGTCCGCGACTACGACATGTCGGGCTTCGTGAAGGACCCGCGGGTGCACGCCACGGCCGGCCTCAACAGCCAGTTCGCCCTCGGTGCCGCGAGCCAGGCGTGGAGGCAGGCCGGCTTCGACGCCGCCCCGCCGCGCGACCCGCGGCGGGTGGGCCTGTACCTCGGTGCCGGCGAGGGCGTCCTCGACGTCGCCAACTACGTCGGCGCGAACCTCGAGGCGTGGGACCCCGCCGCGAACGCGGTGGACGGCGTGAAGTGGGCGAGGTCGGCCCTCGCGCGCATGACCCCCGCGCGCGAGATCGAGCAGGAGCCGAACATGCCGCTCGCGCACCTCGCGCGCGAGTTCAACGCGCGCGGGCCCGCGTACAACTGCCTCACCGCGTGCGCGGCGAGCACCCAGGCGATCGGCGAGGCGTTCAGCATCCTCCAGCGCGGCGACGCGGACGTGATGATCGCCGGCGGCACG
>JAIYBS010000202.1 GCA_027488415.1 Planctomycetaceae bacterium
GGCGTCGACATGTTCGACTGCGTCCTGCCCACCCGGAACGGCCGGAACGCGAACGCCTTCACCCGGGAGGGGCCGATCCGGCTCCGAAACGCCCGATTCGCGGACGACCCGCTGCCGATCGACCCCGGCTGCGACTGCGAGGCCTGCGCCGGCGGGTTCAGCCGTGCCTACCTCCGGCACCTCTTCATGGCCGAGGAGATGCTCGGTCCGACGCTCGTGAGCGTCCATAACATCAGGCACTTCCAACGGCTTATGATGGACATCCGGACCGCGATCCGCGAAGGAGCGTGGCCGGGATTGCTTTCCGCGTGGCCCTGCATCGAGCGGGGCGCGCCCTCGACTGACCCAGACCAGCCATGAACACCGTGAACCCGCTCGCGTCGACCCTCCTCGCCCAGGCCCAGCAGGGCCCCTCGCTTCCGGGTGCACCGGCGGCCCCCGCCGCGGGAACGGCGACGGACGCCGCGGGCGCGGCGGCGCAGGGCGCGCCCGCGGGCGGCGGCAGCTTCATGGTCATGCTGATCGTGCTCATGGGCGCGATGATCCTCTTCTCCTTCGTCAGCGCTCGCCGCGAGAAGAAGAAGCGCGAGCAGCTCCTCGGCAACATCAAGAAGCACGACAAGGTGCTCACCGTGGGCGGCATCATGGGCTCCGTCGTCGAGCTCAAGGACGACTCCGTGGTCCTGAAGGTCGACGAGACCTCGAACACCCGCATCACCTTCGCGAAGAGCGCCATCTCGCAGGTGATGCCGCAGGACAGCGCCGCCTGACCCGCGGCGCGACCGACGAACGACGAACGACGCCAGCACGCGACCCGCGAGACCCTCGATGCAACTGCTCTTCTACACGCTGATCCTCCCGCTGCTCCTGGTCGTCTACGTGACGGGGGTCCGCAAGTCGTTCGCGCCGATCAAGCGCTCGATCGCCGACATTGCCGTCATCGTCGGCACCTGCGCGATCATGGCGTGGGCGATCTTCCCGATCGACCAGAAGGTCAAGCTCGGTCGCGACCTTCGCGGCGGCGTCAGCCTGATCTACTCCGTCGCGATGCCCGAGGGCGTCGACGACGCGACGAAGTCGGAGATCCTCAAGCAGACGATCGTCACCCTCAAGAACCGCGTCAACCCGCAGGGCGTGCTCGACCTCACCATGTCGCCGCAGGGCGACGACCGCATCGAGGTCGTCATGCCGCTGCCGGGCGACGAGGTCCGTGCCGCGCAGAAGTCCTACGCGGCGGCGGTCGACGCGCTCCTCGCGAAGGCCCGCATGACGCCCCGCGAGCTCGACGCGGCCCTTGCCGCCGGCAAGGCCGTGGACCTCGCCCGCGGCGACGCCAAGCGCGCCGAGCAGCTCGCCAAGCTGCAGTCGGCCTGGGCCTCGGCCCGCGACGCGCGGGCCGCGTTCGACGCCGCGCGCCAGGCCGGGAAGCAGGGCTCCGAGCTCGACCAGCTGGCAGACGCCGCGGCGACCGCCGAGGTGACCTACGACGCGCAGCGCGCGGCGGTGCAGACCGGCGCGCTCAGCTCGAGCCGCTGGAACCGCGTCGTCAACCTGCCGGCCGTGAACAAGAAGGGGCAGGACCGTGCCGCGGCGATCGCCGAGCTCAAGGCCGAGTTTCCGTCCGCCGTCGCCGAGATCGACGGCGCGCTCGCGCAGTGGGACTCCTACTCCGCGCTGCGCACCGTGCTCGACGACCCCGAGGACCTGAAGCGGCTGCTCCGCGGCGCGGGCGTCCTCGACTTCCGTATCGCGGTCACCACGCAGAACTCGCTCGGCGTCAACGTCGACGACCTCCGCAAGCAGCTCGCCGAGGGCGGTCCCCTCGCGGCCGACAGCGCGGTCTCGCGCTGGTTCAAGGTCAACAGCCTGGCCGAGTGGTACCAGACCCCGGCCCAGCTCGAGCTGCTCGAGGCCGATCCGGCCCAGTACTTCGCCGCCACGCGCGGCCTCGTCGCGGGCAAGGGCCCCGACGGCACCGTCTACCTGCTGCTCTGGACGACGCCCGACCGCTGCATGACGCACGAGCCGGGCTCCAAGGAGTGGGCGATGAAGGGCGTCGGCCGGACCGTCGATCAGCTCGGCCGCGTGGCGGTCAGCTTCCAGCTCGACGACTCGGGCGGCATCGAGATGGGCAAGCTCACCGGCGCGAACATCAACCAGCCGATGGCGATCGTCCTGGACAACCAGGTCTACACGGCGCCCAACCTCAACTCGAAGATCAACGGCAGCGGCATCATCGAGGGCAACTTCAGCGAGAAGGAGCTCGACTACCTCGTGCGCGTCCTCGCGTCCGGCTCGCTCGGCGCCCGGCTCTCGCCCGAACCCGTGTCGGTGAGCATCCTCGGCCCGGCGATGGGCAAGGACAACCTCGCCCGCGGCCTCGACGCGGTCATGATCTCGACGGGAATCACCTTCGCGGTGATGATCCTCTACTACTTCATCCCGGGCCTGATCGCGAACGTCTCGCTCATCGTCAACGCCGTCGCGATCTTCTTCGCGATGGTGCTCGTCGACGCGAACTTCACGCTGCCCGGCCTCGCCGGCATCGCGCTCACCGTGGCGATCGCCGTCGACTCGAACGTGCTCATCTACGAGCGCCTCCGCGAGGAGATGGTCGACAAGGGCGAGAAGCTGATCGACGCCATCGAGACCGCCATGAGCCGCGCCGCGAGCGCGATCATCGACGGCAACATCACCAACCTGATCGTCGTCGTGGTGCTCTACTGGTTCGCCGGCGCCGAGGTCAAGGGCTTCGCGCTCGTCATGGGCATCGGCGTGTTCACGACGCTGGCCGCCGGCCTCATCGTGACGCACGTGCTGCTGCGGGCGTACGCGCTCGGGACCGGCGCGACCAAGATCGGCATGCTGCCGATCGCCATCCCCGGGCTCTCGGCCGCGCTCCGGCCGTCGGTCGACTGGATCCGCTACCGCCACGTCATGTGGGCCGCGAGCCTCGTGCTCGGCGTTGCCTGCGTCGCGGCGACGCTCTCCCGCGGCGAGGACATCTTCGAGACGGAGTTCCGCGGCGGGACCTCGATGACGATGTCGACGCGCGCGGCGAAGCCGGGCGAGGCCGAGCTCGGCGGTCGTCTGCTGCTCTCCCGCGCCGCGGTCGAGGAGCGCCTGCGGGCCCTGGGCACGAACGCGGGCGGCGATCCGATCCTCGAGGAGCTGCGCAACGCCACGGTCCTGACCGTCGGCGAGTCGGGCCCGAACGGCGAATCGACCGCGTTCCAGATCAAGGTCCCGAACCCCACGGGCATCGAGGACGAGGCGCAGGTCGCGACCAAGCTGACCGTCGCGGTCGTCGACTCCTTCGAGGAGGACATGGACATCCGGCGGCCGGTGAAGTTCGCCGGGGCAGGCGAGTCCACCTCGGCGGGCCGCACGTTCCGCATCGACCGCCCGAACCTCGGTGACGTGCTCGCGCGGGCGGGGCTCGACGTGCCGCTCGACGAGGCGATGGGCGGCGTGGCGATCGTGATCGGCGGCATCGAGCCCCCGATCACGCCGGCCGACGCGGCCGAGCGAATCCGCCGCCTGCGGAGCCAGCCCGAC
>JAIYBS010000319.1 GCA_027488415.1 Planctomycetaceae bacterium
GAAAGCGGAAGCCGGGACCGCACCGCCGCGCGAACTCCAGGCAGTCCCAGGCCGAGACGTTGTCGACCGGGTTCAGCCGACCCTGGAAGACGCTCGGGTTTCCCCCCATCACGCGCTCCCACTCCTCCTGCGTCACCGCGGTCTGCCCGAGGTAGTAGGGCGACGCGATGTTCACCGCGAGGATCGTCTCGTCCTCCTGGTGCCCGTACTCCGTGGCAGCGGAGCCGATCACCAGCGCATCCGGCGCGCAGAGGATCATCACGATCCCCGTCTTCCGGTCGCGGACGCGCCACGGCAGGCCGGTCGCCGCGATGCGTCGCATCGCGGTGAGCTGCATCGACCCGTCGAGCGGCGGATGCTCGTCGAGGACCTTGAAGTCCCAATCGCTTGAAATTGCCGTGGACGGCGTTGTCGTTTGCACCCGACCCCCGTGAAAGTGGCGCCCCAGATCGTGGCTCAGGCTACCGCCGGATCCACCCCCTCGCCATCACCCCGCCGCCACGTCCCACCGCGCGCGCAGCCCCGCTGCCGCGGCCTCGGGCGCGACCGCGGTCCAGCGCTCCTCGCTTCCGGGAGCGCCTCCCGCCGCGCCGCCCGTACGTGTCGCCACCCCGAGCCGCTCGAGCTTCGCGAGCGCGTCGTCCACCTCGAAGTCGCAGTGCTTGCCGGTGCGCGCGTGCACCCAGCGCTCGATGCGCTCGTCGAGCTCCTGCTCGGTGGCGGGGCCGTGCGCGTGCAGGAACGTCCACGCGAGGACGACCTCCTTGGCCTCCTCCTCGAACGCCTCGTCGAGGACGCGCAGGAACGCGCCGGCCTCGCTGTCGAGCGTCTGGAAGTAGAGGGTCTTCGAGTGCGAGTTCGCGTACTCGAGCCGGCGCTTCTGGTACTTGGTCCACGCGCCCATCGTGATGCCGAGCAGCGTGAACGACCCGGCCGCCACCAGACCCCAGCCACCGCTCTCCACGGGGTGGTCCTTCTGCAGGCCGATCCAGAACTTCACCAGGCCGATGATCGCCGTGATCGAGAAGATCACCTTCGATGCCGCGAGCGCGACGCTCACGAACGCCGGCACGAACACCACCGCCTGGTCGAGCCGGCGCATGCGCAGCTTCGTGTTCGGAAGCAGCATCTCCATGTCCGGCACCGGGATACCGCGGAAGAGCTTCAGGTTGAGCCGCATGGGGCGGATCTCGGCGCCGCCGTGTCCCTTGACGCGCGACGCATCGGCGTGGGCGGCGCTCATGCAGGTGAGGACGAAGACGCGCTCGAGCACGTCGAAGTCGACGCGCCGCTTGCGGAGCCCGAAGAGCGAGCGGAGGACCTCGCTGCGCCGCTCCTTGCCGCGGGCATGGATGTGCATCGCGCTGAAGGCGGCCATGTCGACCTCGATGCGTACGGCGGAGAGCGCCTGCGACTCGAAGGCCTCCTGCAGCTCGTCACCGGTGATCTCGCGGTAGTTCGCGCGCTCGAGGAGCTCGCCGAGCGCGGCGACCAGCTTGCCGTACGCGGGGGAGTCCGGGCCGCCGCCCGCCGCGACCGTGGCCGCGTGGAGGTGCTTCAGCGTGTCGGCCCGTGTGCCCGACTCGAGCCGCAGCAAGGCGACCAGCAGCCGGACCGTCGCCGCCGCCGGCGTGCCCGCGGGGGCGTGTTCGTCGGTGACCCAGTGCGTCACCTGCTCGAGCGACGCGGGGATGCAGTGGTCGGACGGCGGGAGGGAGGACATGGGGCAGAGGATGTTAGTTCATCCCTTCAACGTCTTGGGATAGACCTCGACCATCTCCGCCTTCGCGGCTGCGCGAAGCTCGGCATCGAGCGAGACGATCGCAGTTCCTTGGCGCATCGCCAGTTCCAGGTAGGCCGCGTCGTACGGGGTCAGGTCATGTCGCGCGGCGAGGCGCGAGATCTCCTGGACGCGGACCTCGGAACTCTGGATGTCGAGCGCCCACGGGAAGCGAAGGAAGTGCGCGATGCATCGTGGGACGGCGTCCTGGCCGATGCGCTTGCGGCGGACGGCTGCATGGAGCGCGCTCGTGACCTCATAGGGCAGAAGCGCCGGCGCGACGAGTGACTCCTGCACCTCGACCGCGCGCAGGATCGCCGCGGCGCCTTCCTCGCGAAGGAGCAGGGCGGCGACCGCGGAGGAGTCGATCACGATCACGGGCGGCCTCGCTTGGCGTCAGCCATGATCTTCCGGAACTCGGTGCTGGGCATGCTTGGCCCGGCCGCGAGCCAATCGCGTGCCGCCTGGCGCCAGTCATCCTCCGGCTCCTTCGAGAACTCGTCGTACTTCGTAGCGCCCATGATGACGGCGATGCGCTGGCCGCGGCGCATGACGATCACCTCGTCGCCCCGTTCCGCGAGCCGGAGCAGTTCGGCGAGACGCGTTTTTGCCTCGAAGGAGCCGACTCGGTGAATCATGCAACCAGTTTAGTAAACCAGTTGGGCAAGTCAAGCAGGCATCCCGAAACTTCACCCCGGCGCCTCCCCCGCCACCGACGGCACCGCCACCGTGCCGTCCGCAAACGTCCCCGCCGACAGCCGCACGCGCTTCTCGCGATCCGCGAACGTGAGCAGCGCGTCGCCGTTCGTCGAGCGCAGCGAGATGCGCGTGCCGCCGAGGTCGTCGATCAGCGCGACGGCCGCGGCCGCGTCCGGGTTGTCGGGCGACGCCGTGCCCACCGTGATCCGCGGCCGCCCGGCGGCGTCGACGCACGCGAGGTGCGCGCCGCCGCGGGCGTCCGTGCCGAGCGCGAGCCGCGGACGCGCTTCGGCGTCCGAGACCAGCATCCCGGCCGACCCGTCGGCGCGGGCGGCCACCATCACGCGCCGCACCTTCCCGCTGTCGAGCCATTCGAGCATCGCTTCCCCGGAGGGGCTGACGCTCGCGACGATGCGCGGCGTCCCGTGCGCGTCCATCACCAGGAGCCGCTCGCAACGGACAGTTCCGTCCGGGGAGAGCATGGACTCCAGGCGCGCAAGGCGGGATTCGATGGCGGGGTCGGGTGGGTGGGTCATTCGACGAGGGGAATGTAGGACCACCCGTTGAAGTTGCTGCTTCACCGCCCTGTGCGATCCTTCTTGTCGGCAACAGAACCCCCCGCACCTTTCCCGGAACGCCTCGCATGACCCCAAACGCACTCTCTTCGTACCTGTCCACCATCATCGCCTCCGACGTGCGCCTGAGCCTCATGATCTGGGGCCCGCCCGGCGTCGGAAAATCGAGCATCGTCGCGCAGGCCGCGGCGACCGCGGGCATCGACTTCATCGACGTGCGCCTGAGCCAGCTCGCGCCCACCGACCTGCGCGGGCTGCCCGTGCCGGAGCGGTTCGAGGAGGGCGGCGGCGTGTCGCGCTGGTACCCGCCCGAGTTCCTCCCGCGGGGCGGCCGCGGCGTGCTGTTCCTCGACGAACTCAACATGGCCGCGCCGAGCATGCAGGGCGTCGCGCAGCAGCTGATCCTCGACCGCCGCGTCGGCAGCTACCAGGTGCCCGACGGCTGGTTCATCTGGGCCGCCGGCAACCGCAAGGAGGACCGCGCGTCGGTGTTCGACATGCCGGCGCCGCTGGCGAATCGGTTTGCGCATCTGGAGGTATCCGTCGATCTCGAGAGCTTCAAGGGCTACGCGATCGCGCAGGGCCTCTCCGAGCAGCTGCTCGCGTTCCTCTCGTTCCGCACCGACCTGCTGCACAAGCTCGATCCCACGCGACCCGCGTGGCCGTCGCCCCGCAGCTGGTTCATGGCGGACCAGCTCGTGAA
>JAIYBS010000013.1 GCA_027488415.1 Planctomycetaceae bacterium
AGCTTGTGGATATCTCGGGGCGATGCGTCGCAACCCCCTGCGACCACGTGCTGTGCATTGAAACGCGCTCGGTGCCCGGCCTGTCGATTCACTGTTCGCATCGTTCGGTCCGTCGTCGGGTCCGCTTTCCGCGACGGCACCCGATGGACCATGGCGTCACGCGGTGCGAAATCGGCACCAATAACCCTGTCCGTTCCGTCGACACACCCGTCCGCAATCGACAGGCTTGGCACGCCCCGTCCACCCCGGCGGACAGGCGTCAGTCCTGGTTCCGGAGGGCCTGCTCGATGCGCGCGACGTCGCTCGAGAGCGCCGCGTCCGCGAGCGCCTTCGCGCCGACCGTCCGCACCGCGTGCATGACCGTGGTGTGGTCCCGCCCGCCGAAGTAGCCGCCGATCTCCTCGAGCGAGAACCGCGTGTGCTTGCGCGCGAGCCACATGCAGACCTGGCGCGGGAGGGCGACGCTCTTGTGGCGGCGCTTCGACATCAGGTCGCTGAGCTTGATGTCGTAGTAGCGCGTCACCGCCTCGATGATCTGCTGGATCGTCGGCTGATTCGCGGCGTCGCGCTGCTCCTGCGGCCTGCCGTCGGACAGCGCCTGCTTCGCGAGCTCGAGCGTGATCGGCGAGCCGGTCGCCATCGCCATGCCGCGAAGCCGGGCGAGCGCGCCCTCGAGCTCGCGGATGTTGCTGTCGATGCGCGCCGCGACGTACGCCGGGACGTCGTCCGGCAGCTGCAGGTCGTGCAGCGCGGCCTTCGTCCGCAGGATCGCCACGCGCGTCTCGTACGCAGGCCGGTCGATCCGCGCCACGAGCCCGCAGTTGAAGCGGCTGACGAGGCGCTCCTCGAGGTCCGGGATCTCCGACGGCGCGGCGTCGGAGCTGAGCACGATCTGCTTGCCCGCCTGGTAGAGCGCGTTGAAGGTGTGAAAGAACTCCTCCTGCGTCTGCTCGTGCTTCGACAGGAAGTGGATGTCGTCGATCACCAGCATGTCCGCGTTGCGGAAGCGGTGGCGGAACTCATGCATGCGCCCGGCGCGGACGGCCTCGTGGAAGACGTCCATGAAGGTGCTGCACGAGATGTAGGCGATGCGCGCGCCCGGCGAGCGCCGCAGCAGGTCCTGGCAGATCGCCTGGAGCAGGTGGGTCTTGCCCATCCCGACGCCGCCGTGCACGAAGAACGGGTTGTAGGCGCGACCGGGCTTCTGCGCCACGGCCTGCGCCGCGGCGTGTGCGAGCCGGTTGTTCGGGCCGACGACGAACGTCTCGAAGACGTAGTCCGGCGAGAGGAGGATCTGGTCGTCGAAGAGCGCCTCGGCCGGCGGGGCCTGGGTGGCGTTCGACGGTGCAGGCACCGACTGCGAGGCCGCGCCGCGCTCGGCGACGAACTGCACGCCGATCAGCCGGCCGGTGGCCGCGGCCGCCGCCTCCGTGAACTGCGGGATGCAGCAGCGCTGGAGGTAGGCGAGCCGCACCGGCTCCGTCACCAGCAGCGTGAGGTTCGCCCCGTCGACGCCGACCACCTCGATCTGGTCGAACCAGTGGCGGCAGACGTCGGCATGGTTTCGCCGCAGGTGCTCGAAGACCTTCGCGCGGAGCTCCGCAGTCGCCGATCCGTTCGCTGTGCTGTTCGTTCGGCTTGCCATCGTGCTCCGTCGTGCTCCGTCGTTCCACCGCGCGTGCAACCCTCGCCAGCATCCCTCGAACTGCGGGACGCGGCGTGACATCTCCCCGCGGCGTTCCGGGCCGCGACCAGCGCATCCTGCGCTGCCCGGACCGCGTCCGGGGGAGTGAGCCGCCGAGGCGGCCGTTTGTTCATCGTGCGCGCGGAGAAGTTTGCCCACCACGCCGCGCCAGATCCATCTGCGCGGAATGTAGACCGCCCGGTGCCCGCAGTCAACAGGCGCGCCGCATCACTCGGCCTCGCCCGTCGCCGCGGCGGGCTCTGCGGCATCCTTCGAGGATTCGCCGGCGGCCGCCATCTGTGCCTCGTGTCGTGCACGGTTGGAGCGGTGGTCCATCAGCAGGTGCACGTGGCTCGCGCGCTCCGCTCCGGCCACGGCCTCGATGCGCTCGCGCGCGAACGGGATCAGCGTCCGCCTCGACACGTGCGTGATCACCACGTCTCGCGCGGTCCATGCCTCGAGCAGCGGCCGGAGGTCCTCGACGTGGATGTGCTTGCCGATCTTGGCGCGGTCGCGGTGCTCGTCCTCGAAGAACGTGCACTCGGTGATCACCACCCGCGCGTTCCGGAACTCGTCGCGCAGCAGGAAGTCGCCCGGCTCGGTGTCACCCGTGTAGGCGACCAGCGGGATCTCGAGCATCTTCGTGATCTCGACGCCCTGCGCACGCAGCTCGCGCAGCTTCTCCTGCGGCAATCCCGCGAACTCCTCGCGCAGCTTGCTCCGGCGCTCGATGACGACGAACGCCAGCGCAGGGATCCCGTGGCTGACCTCGATGGCGCGCACGAACAGGTTCGGCCGGATCTCCCAGTCGGAGTCGGGCTCGATCGGCACGATCTCGTGCGGCGTCTTCTGCCGCTCGAGGTCCACCCAGCCGGCCATCATCCTGCGGAGCGGCTCGACCATCTTCGGGTGCGCAAGGCAGCGCGCGGTGCCCGGCATCTTCTGGAAGAACCGCTGGCTGAACCAGTACGGGAGTCCCGCCACGTGGTCCATGTGGGTGTGCGTGAGCGCCACGGTCGGCGTCGCGAGCGTCGGCCGCGGGCAGAGGCCGATGTCGAACACGATGTCGAGCTCGGGGACCTGAACGACCGCCTGCTCACCGGCGACCGAGACGCCCTGGATGCGGTACGGGGCCGAGTAGACGAAGCCGAGACGGGCCTCCTGGGGAGGCATGCGGGGGATCATCCGGGCGAATCTCCTCTCGCAGCGCTTCCGCGCGGCGGGGACAGGGGTGCGGACCCGGAATCGTACCGGGCAGCGTCCCTTCGGCGTTATGTAAGGGATCGCTTCGGGAATTCGCCGAAACGGCGCAATCGTTGCTTCCCGGACGGCTTCAGGAATCGAAGGATCTCCGGTCGACCATGAGGCTCTCTTCTGACTCCACGACCGTGCGGAGCGAGTTCGCCGACGATCCGGACATGTCGCCGATCGTCGAGCTGTTCATCCGCGAGCTCCCGCAGCGGTTGGCGGCGATGCACTCCGCGCTCGCCTCCGCCAACCTCGAGCAGCTCCGTACGCTCGCGCACCAGCTCAAGGGAGCGGCCGGCGGCTACGGCTTTCCGAAGCTCGGCGAGGCAGCGGCGCTGGTCGACCAGGGAGTCAAGGACGGATGCGACCCCAACGTCATCCGGAGCCGTGTCGGGATGCTCGCCGCGCTCGCCGCGCGCATTCGCCCGTGAGGTTCGAGGCGTACGAGGCGTATGGGGCGTGGACGGCTGCGTCGGTCGTTCACCTAGCATGGTGATTCACGAATGACGGCGTCGTCCGCACCACTTCCCAAGGTCCTCGCGATCGACGACTCGGAGCTGATCCACCGGCTCCTGCGCGTCCGGCTGCAGCACGAGCAGCTCGAGCTGCACGGCGCCACCGAGTCCGACCAGGGCCTGCGCATGGCGCGGGAGCTGATGCCCGACGTGATCCTGCTCGACATCGAGATGGAGGGCATGGACGGCTTCGAGGTGCTGCAGGCCCTCAAGTCCGACGTCGACCTTCAGGACATCCCCGTGATCTTCATCTCGGCCACCGCCAGCATGGAGGATCGCGTCCGCGCGCTCGATCTCGGCGCGATCGACTTCGTCGGCAAGCCCTTCGAGGTCGTCGAGCTCAAGGCGCGCGTCCGCAGCGCCCTCCGCGTGCAGCACCTTGTCAAGATGCTCGCGCAGCGCGCGCAGGTCGACGGTCTCACCGGGCTCTGGAACCGCACCTACTTCGACCGCCGCCTGTCGCAGGAGTTCTCGG
>JAIYBS010000210.1 GCA_027488415.1 Planctomycetaceae bacterium
GCCGACCGTCGCGGGGCGCGCACCCGCGTCGACGCCGGCGATGTCCACCATGTTGTGGTAGTTGCCGAGCGGCAGGCAGATGCACGTGCTCGCGTAGCCGTAGCAGGCGAACGCGCTGGCCTCGCAGCCGCCTCCGGGCATCAGCTTGCGCTGCCAGCGGAACGCGGGATTCCGCTTCGACTCCGCGCTGAAGAGGTGCGCGAGGTGGTTGGTCAGCTCGGGCGTGAACACGCTGATGCGGTCGCCCACGCGCAGGATCGCGCCCCCGCCGATCGGCGAGTCGTGCGGGAAGCTCCGCGAGTTCTCCAGGCAGACGAGCCGCGCGTCCCTCGGGATCCAGCCGTTTCGGGCGGCGTGGATGGTGCCCACGAAGCCGACCTCCTCGGCCACGGTGAGGAGCAGCCCGACGTGCGGCGACCCGCCCGTCTCCAGCATCTCGCCGAACGCGCACAGCGCGGCCGCGGCCGCGGCGAGGTCGTCGCAGGCATCGGTGTGGATGCAGCCGTCGATGATCTCCGCGCGCGGGAAACGCCAGCGCGCGATGCAGCCGGGCGCCACGCCGGCCGACGGCCCCGCGAGCGTCGCCGTGACGGTCTTGAACGGCTTCGCCGCCGCGTCGAGCGAGGTGATCGTCGCCGGCACCGTGCCGCCGTCGTCGAGGACGACCTCGAGCTCCGCGCCGACGAAGTACGGGTCGTTCACGCCGCCGCGGAACTCGGCGCGGATCGACGCACCGTCCACCGCGGTCACCACGAACGCCGGGTGGTCGAGGTGCGCGGTGATGAGCATCAGCGGCACCTGCGCGTCGCGCCGCCGCTGGGTGACCAGGTAGTTGCCCGCGTCGTCGCGGATGACCTCGAGCGACGCCGAGCGCGCCGCGAGCCAGCGGTCGAGGTAGGCCATCACGCGGTGCTCGAGGCCGGCGGCCGTCGGGATCTGGGTGAGCTCGAGGAGCACCGCCTCGCGGGCGGCGCGCAGTTCGGGTGTCGGCGTGACCATGCGCGCAGGGTATCGGCGAAAACGCGGCGAAATCGACGCCTTCCCGGCGGGCGGCGGCCGCCTCCCGGCGCCTCGCCTAACCTGCTCCGTTCCATGCCGCTCAGCCCGATCCCCGAGATCCTCGCAGACCTCCGCGCCGGCAAGGCGATCGTGCTCGTCGACGACGAGAACCGCGAGAACGAGGGCGACTTCGTCGTCGCGGCGGAGTTCGTGACGCCGGAGATGGTGAACTTCCTGACGCGCGTCGGCGGCGGCTACCTCTGCGTGAGCCTCGACGGCGCCACCTGCGACCGGCTCGACCTGCACGCGCAGGTCGCGAGCAACACGAGCGTCCGGGGCACGCCGTTCACGGTGAGCGTCGACGGCCATCCGCGTCACGGCGTGGGAACCGGCATCAGCGCGAAGGACCGCTCGAAGACGATCCAGATGCTCATCGACCCGTCGATCCGCGCGGACGACTTCGTGCGGCCGGGGCACATCAACCCGCTGCGCGCGCGCGACGGCGGCGTCCTGGTGCGCACCGGGCAGACCGAGGGAAGCGTCGACCTCTGCCGGCTCGCGGGACTGCGGCCCGCGGCCGCGATCATCGAGATCGTTCGTGAGGACGGTGAGATGGCGCGGGTGCCGGATCTCGAGGTGATCTGCGCACAGCACGGGCTGCGGATGTGCAGCGTCGAGCAGATCATCCGGCATCGCCTCGCGCACGAGGGGATGGTGCGGCGCATCGAGCCCGTCGCGGGCACGCCGTTCGAGACCCCGGAGGGCCGCTTCCGTCTCTTCGCGTGGGAGAGCGAGATCGACGCGCTGCCGCACGTGGCGCTCTGCTTCGGCGGCGTCGGTGACCTCGGCGACGACGGTCGCCCGCGCCAGCGCACCGGCCCCGTGCTCGTGCGCATGCACCGGCGCGAGATGCTGTCCGACATCTTCGGTGTCCGCTGGGGCACCGAGGACGCGTCCGGCCAGGACGTGATCCGCGCGAGCCTCCGCGCCATCGCGCGGGCGGGCGAGGGCGCGCTCGTCTACCTGCGCACCGAGGGCGTCGGCGCGGACCTCGCCGGCCGGCTCGCGCGCATCCGCCGCCCGGCCGCCGACGACGTGAACGCACCCGACCTGACCCGCCTCGATGGCCTCGGCGGGCAGCCGATGGACGAGCGGCTCTTCGGCGTGGGCGGGCAGATCCTGCGCGACCTCGGGCTCTCGGAGCTGCGCATCCTCTCGAACCACCCCAAGCCGATGCCGGGCCTTCACGGATTCGGCCTCGACATCGTCGAGCACGTGCCGATCCGGGGCTGATCGGCGCGCGTATCGTTGGGGCATGGTCCGGCTGCCTCGGTCGCTCGCGTGCTGTTCGGTGCTCGCCCTCGCCGCGGCCTCGTGCCGCGCAGGCGATCCGCCCGCGTCGCTCCCGCCCGCGGCCCCGGCTCCGCAGTCGGCTCCGCAGTCGGCCCCGCAGTCGGAGAGCGTCGCGCCCCGGTACGCCGATGCGGATGCGCTCCTCGCCGCCGTCGAGCGCGTCTCCGAGACGCTCCGTGACTTCAGCGCGAACGTCACGCTCGAGACCACCGACGACGTGACCGGCGACACGGAGCGGCGCCTCGGACGGCTCGTGTTCGTGCAGGACGAGGGCAAGCCGACCACGCGTCGCTTCGCGGTGGTGTTCGACAAGTTCATCGACGGCAGCGGCCGCATGGACGAGCGCGCCATGCGCTACCTCTACGCCGACGGATGGCTCACCGAGGCGGATTTCACGCAGCGGACGCTGGTGCGCCGCCAGCTGGCGCGCCCGGGCGAGCAGTACGACCCGCTGAAGCCCGGCGAGGGTCCCGTGCCGCTTCCCATCGGCCAGCGCAAGGCGGACGTGCTGGCGCGGTTCGAGGCAACGCTTGCCGAGGCGCCGCAGTCCGCGCTTCTCCTCAAGAGCGCGCGGCCGGTGGTGGGCGTGCGCCTGAGGCCGAAGGCCGGCGCCGCGGAGCGCGACCTGACCGAGGCGTTCGTCTGGTACGACCTGCAGACGCTCGCGCCCGTTGGCGTCGAGGCGAACCGCGCGAACGGACGGACCGTCGTGAGCCTGCGCGGCGCGCAGCTGAACGCGGGCCTCGACGATGCCCAGCGCGCGCTGCTCTCGCTCGCGACCGGCACGACCGACGGATGGCGCGTCGACGAGCGACCGCTGCCGGCCGCGGCATCCGGCGGCGCAGCCCCGGGCGGTGCGGCCCCGTGATGCTCCGCGCCCAGTGGATCGGTGGGATCGGCGCGATCCGCGCGATCGGGGCGATCGCCGCGGCCGTGGCCATCGCCGTGCCGGCCTCGGGGCAGGCGGTGCCCGCGAAGGCCGAGCTCGCCCCGAGCGTGCGCATGGCGCTGCAGAGCACCGCGGTGTCGGACACCGAACGCGCCGCGCTCCGCCTTCGGCACGGCACCTGGGACGACGGCGACCTCCTCACGCCCGCCGACCGGGCGCGTGCCGCGCTCGCCACCTGGGACCTCGACGCTGACGCGCTCGGCGACCCGGCCGCGCCGGCTGCGCTGCGCGCGGAGGCGCTCGTCCGGGCGGGGCGGCCCGCGGACGCGCTGCCGCTCCTCGACGGTGCCTCGGATGCGCGCGGGCTCCTCGTGCGCGCGCTCGCGCTCGACGCGCTCGGCCGCAACGCGGAGGCCGTGGAAGCCGCGCGCCGCGCGAAGGCCGCCGGAGAGCAAGACGACGCCGCGCGCGACGCGCGCATGGACGCGATCGAGGCGACGGCGCTCCTCGCACGTCTCGAAGGTCGCCCCGCGCGCGACTGGCAGGCGATGCTCGACGCGCTCGCGAAGCTGCGCGACGCGGACCAGCTCGACCCGCGGCCGCGGCTCCTCGAGGGCCGGCTCCTCGTCGAGAAGGACCGGTTCGAGGACGGCGTCGCCGCGCTCCGCGAGGCGCTCGCCCGCGACCTGCGCTGCGGTGAGGCGATCTACCTGCTCGGCCGCGTCGCCGTGCAGACCTTCGACTTCGACGGCGCGCGGCAGGCATCGGCGCTGCTGCTCGCGATCGACCGCGACCACCCGCTCGCGCCGCTCCTCGACGCGGAGGCGTCGCTGCAGTCGCGCGACGCCGAGACCGCCACGAAGGTGCTCGACGTGCTGCTCGCCCGGTTCCCGGGCCACCGGCAGGCCATGGCGCTGCGGTCCGCGGCCGACGGCATGACCTTCGACATGGAGACGATGCGCAGCCGCCTCGGCGACCTCGATGCGCTGATGCCCGGCTCCCCGGTCGGGCCGTTCGAGGCGGGCCGCTTCCTCGCGCTCGGCCGGCAGTACGACGAGGCGGCCGAGCTGCTCGGCGAGGCCGCGCGCCGCGCGCCGGGATGGAGCGCGCCGGTCGCCGAGCTCGGGCTCCTCGAGATGCAGTCGGGCCGCGACGGCGAGGCGATGACCGCGCTCCGCCGCGCGGTCGAGCTCGACCCGTACGACCAGCGCGCACGCCACAGCCTGACGCTCGTCGAGATGCTCGCCGACTGGAAGCGCTTCGAGGGAACGCACTTCGTCGTGCGCTGCAAGCCCGGCATCGACGAGGCGCTCGCCGCGTGGATGCCGCAGGCCCTCGACGCCATGCAGGGCGACGTCACCGTGTGGCTCGGGCACCTCCCGGCGCGCAAGACGGTGATCGAGCTGCACCCCGACCACAAGAGCCTCGCGGTGCGCATCACCGGCATGCCGTGGATCCACACGATCGCCGCGAGCACCGGCCCGCTGATCGCGCTCGAGGCCCCGCGCGAGGGCGCGCCGCAGCTGCACCTCGGCACGTTCGACTGGCTCGAGGTGCTTCGCCACGAGTTCGTGCACACCGTGACGCTCGAGCAGACGCGCAACCGGATCCCGCACTGGTTCACCGAGGCGCTTGCGACGCGCCTCGAGACCAAGCCGCGCTCGTGGGAGACGGTGCAGATGCTCGCGCAGGCCTTCGAGTCCGACTCGCTGTTCGACCTCGATGCGATCAACTGGGCGTTCGTCCGCCCGAAGAAGAAGACCGACCGCGCGCAGGCCTACGCGCAGGGCGCGTGGATGGCGGAGTTCATCGAGAAGGAATGGGGCCGCGACGCGGTGCTGCGGCTCCTCGCGGAGTACCGCGAGGGGCGTCCCGAGGCGCGCGCGTTCGCGGAGGTGCTCGGCGTCGACCGGGCTGCGTTCATGTCGCGGTTCCGCGCGCATGCGGAGCGCGACCTGAAGTCGTGGGGAATGCTCGCGGAGCCGTCGATGGCCTCGATCGTCGACGCGATCCGCGCGGAGACGGGCGCGGCCGAGGGAACCGTCGAGATCGACGACGCGCGGCTCGATGCGCTGCTCGCGAAGCACCCGGCGCACCCGGACCTGCTCGAGCTGTGGCTTCGTCGTCGGCTGAAGGGCGACGCGACGCCCGACGCGGCCGTCGCCGCGCGGCTCGCCGCGTACTCCGAGGCGCGGCCCGCGGACCCGTGGCCGCACCGCGTGCTCGCGAAGGCGCGGCTTGCGGACGGCGACCAGGCGGGCGCGGTGCCGCACCTCGAGGCGCTTGACGCGCGCGCCGATAATGACGCGAACTTTGCCCTGGAACTGGCCCGGATCGAGCGCGCCCGGAAGAATCTGCCGCGCGCGCTTGAACACGCGACCAAGGCGGCGAGAATCATGGCGTACGACCCGGCGACCAGGGAGTTCGTCGCCGCGATCGCGGTGGAGGCGGGCGACCTCGACGCGGCCCGCATGCACATCCAGGCGCTCGTGCGCCTGGAGCCTTCCGTGGCCAAGCACGCGCAGCGGCTGGCCAGGATCGACGAGATGATCGCGAAGCGACCGAAGCCCTGACCATGCGCCCTCGCATCGCCGCCATCCTCGCCGCGCTCGCCGGCTCGATGACCGGCGCCGATGCGGTCGCGCAGCTGCCGTTCGCGGCCAAGCCGACCTTCGCGGAGTGCACGCCGCTCCACTACCCGACGCGCGCGCGGCTCTTCGACATGGACGGCGACGGTGGCGACGACCTCGTCCTTCCCGGTCGCGACCGCGAGAAGATCCTCAATTGGTGCACGCTGCTTCCCGACGGCTCGTTCGGACCGATGCAGGTGCTGCCGATCGCGGGTCAGTGCGACGATGCGGTCGCCGCCGACGTGGACGGCGACGGCGCGCAGGAGCTGGTGCTCGTCATCCGCGCGTTTGCCGGAAAGGTGCAGGTGCTGCGGCGGACGAAGGCCGGCACGCTTGCCGCGGACGCGCCCGTGACGCTCGACCGTGAGCCCCGGAGCGCCGTCGCCGGCGACTTCGACGGCGACGGCGACGTCGACCTCGCGGTGAGCTTCTACGGCAGCGAGCACCTCGCGGTGCTGCGCAACGACGGCACCGGCGCGTTCGCCGCGGCACAGCGGATCCGCGTGGATCCGTGGTCGGGCGGGACGCCCGGCCCGCAGGACGTGATGTCCGCGGACCTCGACGGCGACGGCCGGAGCGACCTCGTCGTCGGCTGCATCGGGACGCGCCGCTTCGACGTGTTCATCGGCCGCGCCGACGGATCGTTCGCGCCGCCCGTGTCGTGGCTCGCGCCGGACTTCCCCGGCGTGACGCGGCCCGCGGTCGTCGGCTTCGACCTCGGCGACATCGACGGTGACGGCGACGTCGACATCCTGGCGCCGCTCCTCTCGTCGACGAGCGGCCAGCCGCTCGTGGGCTTCCTCAACGACGGCGCGGGCGGCTTCGGGGAGCGCACGCTCCTTGCCTCCACGGCGAGCGGTGCGGGGTACCACTGGGGCGCGCGGCTCTGCGACTTCGACGGCGACGGCCGGCTCGACGCGCTCACCAGCACCGCGCTTCCCGGGAACGTCTTCGTGTGGCGGAACGTCGGGACGCCGGGTTCGCCCGCGTTCGCGGCGGCAGGCCGTCTCGACTACTCGAGCTTCGCGCGCGACATGCTCTGCACGAACATGGACGGCGACTGCGACCCGGACGTGGTGATCGCGGACATCGCGGGCCACTACGTGCTCGGCTACCTGAACCTGCGCGACTGCGCCTCGTTCGCGCCGCCGGGCGGCGGTTCGGGCGGCGGCGGCGCGGAGGCGTCGTACTCGTTCGGTTCCTCCGAGGCGGTCGAGATCGCGCTCCGTCTCGCGGCGGCCGGGCCGTCACCGGAGCTGGCGGGGACGGCCTTCGCCGATCCTCCCGCGGCGTGCGGCCCCGCCGGCGCGGGCGGCCGGTGCGACGAACCGCACGCGACCCCCGGCTGCTTCACGACGCCCTGCTGCGAGGTGGTCTGCGGCATCGCGCCCGATTGCTGCGTGATCGCGTGGGACCAGCTGTGCGTCGACATCGCCGACACCGAGTGCAACGGGCTCGTCTGCCCGTCCTACGGCGCGTGCGATGAGGTGCACGAGGACCCGGGCTGCGAGGACCCGGACTGCTGCGCGCGCATCACGCGGCTCGACGGCTACTGCGACGGCGCCACGTGGGACCGGGTGTGCGTGGAACGGGCGGTTGCGCTGTGCGGGCTTCCGCCGTGCACGATCGACATCCCGCCGGATGCGCAGCCCGACGCCGAACCCTGCTACGACCGCCTCGACGACGGCGCGACGACGGACGGCGCGGTGCGTTCCCTCTCGCTCGGCCAGCGGGTCGCCGGCAGCTGCACGACCGGCGCGCCGCGTGACGCCGACTGGCATGCCATCGTCGTGCCCGCCGGCGCGCTGCGCGTGGTCCGCCTGCGCATCGACGCGGAGTTCCCCGCGGAGGTGCACGTGCTGCAGGGCGCGATGGCGGGCCCGCTACGGATGAGGACGAGCTCGTTCGGGGGCCGGTGCGGGCAGTTCACCGTCGATGTCCTCGCCGGCGGCCCGGAGCCCACCTACGCGGTGGTGACGATGGGCATGGAAGCGGGCCCGATCCGCGGCGGCCAGCCGTGCACGACGCCCGATCCGGACAACCCGCCGCCGCCCGACGAGCCGCCGCCGGTGCCCGGCTTCGACGGCGCGCGATACGTGCTGGCGGCCGTGTGCCTCGACTGCGGGATCGTGGGCGACCTCGACGGCGACGGCGACGTGGACGGCGCGGACCTCGGCCTGCTGCTCGGGGAATTCGGGATTTCCGGCCCCTCGGTCGCGGATCTCAACCGCGACGGGCGCGTCACCGGCGCCGACCTCGGCATCCTGCTCGGGGCGTGGTCGGCGGGCTGAGCGGGGCGTTTTTCCTCGCATTTCGCGCGGACTGGGCTATGTTTCCCCGATGCCCGTATCGCTGCCGCGCTCCCCGCTCCTCGGCCTCCTTGCCGGTCTCGCGTTCGCGCACGGCGCCTCCGCGGCATCGCAGCGATGGGCGTGCACGGTGGCGCCGACGAGCTCGTTCCAGCAGACGACGCAGATCCAGCTCCCGCTCGCGGGGACCTGGATCGGCAACTACGACGCCGTCACGAACCCGACCGGTACGCAGACGAGGCCCGGGTTCTTCGGCGGCTCGGGCAACGTCGCGATCCCGTTCAGCGCGACGGTGAAGCCGACCGCGGAGATTCCCTCGACCAACCCGACCGGGAGCTTCGAGCTCTCGCTCGACGCCGCGACGGGCGCGGTGCAGGTGTTCGGCTACGCCGTGAACTCGCTCGGCGCGCAGCAGGGCACCGTGACGACGCGCATGGCGGTGACCTACCAGACGTTCCGGTCGTTCGCGCCGAACTCGACGTTCATCGGGCTGACGAACGTCGAGATCCCCGTCGATTCCGGCGCGCTCACCCGCGCCGATGCGCTGCAGTCCGGCCCGGCGATCGGGGCGGGAACGTTGAATCCGGACGGCACGTGGTCGTTCGTGGTCTCCGTGCCGGTGAACGTGACCGTGGAGGGAACGGCGCTTGCCGCGCCCTTCGCGTCGACCACGCCCGCACTGGTCGCGATGACCGGGACGATTGCGATCACGAAGACGGGCGTCACGGTCACCTCGCAGGGATCGGTGAACGAGACCGTCCCGGTGCTCGCACCGCCGCCGCTCGTCAACCAGCCGTTCGACCTGCCGACCGTCCTGCCGGCGGGCTCGGTCGCCCGCCTTCTGATCAACGGAACGTTCTCCGACGGCACGACCACCACGACGGCGTCGTCGACGATCGTCGCGCTGGGCACGCCCGTCGCGCGGTTCGGCGACCTGAACGGCGACGGCGTCGTGAACGGCGCGGACCTGGGTCTTCTGCTCGGCGCGTGGGGCAGCACGGGCCCCGGCGACCTGAACGGCGACGGCACGGTGAACGGCGCGGACCTCGGGCTTCTGCTCGGCGCCTGGGGCTGACGCCTCAGCCGGCGGTCAGCCACGGCAGCCGCGCGAGGTCGGCGTTCCCGCCGCAGAGGACGCACACCGTGGGCCGATCGAGCGGACCACCGACGCGGCCGGCGAGGATCGCAGCCACGCCCACCGCCGCGCTCGGCTCGATGACGAGCCGCTCCTGCAGGAACACGAGGCGCATGGCCGCGATGATCTCGTCCTCCGAGACGAGCGCGATCGAGTCGACGAGGTCGCGCACCACGGGGAAGGTGAGCTCGCCGAGCGCGGTGCGCAGGCCGTCCGCGATCGTGACCGGCGGCCGCTGCGGCGAGATCCGGCCGGTGCGCTTGGACTCCTCGGCATCGCCGGCGAGCTCGGGTTCCGCGCCGACGATCCGGATGTCCGGGCGGACGCCGCGCGCGGCGATCGCGATCCCCGAGATCATGCCGCCGCCGCCGACCGGCACGACGAGCGTGGCTGCCTCGGGCAGCTGCTCGAGCAGCTCGAGGGCGATCGTTCCCTGGCCGGCGATGACCCACGGATGGTCGAAGGGCGGGACCATGGTCGCGCCGGTCCGCGCCTGGACCTCGGCCGCCGCGGCCTCGCGCTCCGCGCCCGAGTTGCCGCTGGTGACGACCGCGGCGCCGGCGCGCTCGACCGCGGCGCGCTTCGTGGGCGATGCATTCGCCGGCATCACGACGTGCGCCGGCATGCCGCGCTCCGCGGCCGCCGTCGCGAGCGCGAGCGCGTGGTTCCCCGAGCTGTGCGTGACGACGCCGCGCGTCGCGTCGCGGTCGGCGATCGAGCGGACGGCATTCGTCGCGCCGCGGATCTTGAAGCTCCCCGTGCGCTGCATCGACTCGCACTTGAACGCCACCTCGCGGCCCGCGAGCCCGGAGACCGCGTGCGCGGGAATCACGGGCGTTCGCAGCACGTGCGGCGCGATGCGGGCCGCCGCGGCCGCGATGTCCGCATGCGTCACGGCGTACGTGCGCTGCGGGTCGCTCACGGCGCCGCCTGCGCGAGGCGCTCGCGTCCCCAGAGGATCCAGCTCGAGTCGGGCAGCGAGTGACCCATGCTGCGGAACATGAAGGACAGCTGCGCGTTGTGGTAGAGGGCGTGCGTCGGCACCTGCATGCAGGCGTCGGCGACCGACTGCCTGTACTGCCTGCCGTCGCGCTCGCGGACGACGATCCGTCCGAGCTCGCGCTCGTCGAGGCGCGCGAGGTAGCCGTCCCAGCGGGTACGCACGTCCGCGAAGGCGGCGCGGATCGCCGCGACGTCCGGCAGCTCGGCGGGATTCGGCATCGAGAGCGCCGCGTCGCCCTCGAGGACGCCGATCCAGATGCGCTCCGCGCCCACGAGGTGCGCGAAGGTCTTGTGCACGCTGCCGATGCCGATCGGGAACTCGCGCCGGAAGCCCTCGTCGCCGAGTGCTGCCGCGGCGTCGAGGGATCGGCCGGTCATCCAGCGCAGCCAGGCGTGCGCGTCACGGACGGTGTCGAGGCTCTGCATTGCTCGACACGATATCCGCGCCGGGTCACTCGGCCGGGATCGCGCCCCACTCGAAGGACTGGCGGTAGATCCGGCGGAGGATGTTGACCCCGACGTAGTCCACGCCGCTGACGGCGAGCAGCTTGCCCCGCAGCTCGTCGAAGTGCGCCTCGTCGCGAACGTTGAACTCGCACTGCACCGAGACGCGACCGGTGCAGGCGCTGAGGAACGCGAGCTCCGTGAACGCCGCGAGCTTCGGCAGCACCGCGGAGATGGGCTGGCTCAGGTGGAACTGCATCAGGCCCGACAGGTTCAGGTCGACGCGGGGCGGATCCGGAAGCGTGAGGATGCGCACCGTGCCGTCGCTGAGGAGCCTTCGGAAGCGGTCGGCCGCGCTCGTGGCGGAGATGCCGGTCCGCTGCGCGATGTCGGTGAACGAGATGCGCCCGTCGCGCTGCACCTCGCGGATGATCAGCCGGTCGGTCCGGTCGATCGTGCGCGGGAGCGGGGCCGAGCCCGTGGCGCGCTCGGGGCCGGCGAAGGCGAGCACCGTCTCGGACCGCACCCGGTACAGCAGCGGGTTGCCGCGGACCGAGCGGTCGAGGAGGTTGTTGAGCGCGACGCCGTTCTCCGCCACGCCGTAGGCGACCAGGTCGTCCTCGCCGAAGCAGCCGACCACGTAGGAGAACTCCGGATGCTTCAGCAGCGACTCCGCGGCGGCGTCGACGCTTCCGCGGACGCGCATGTGCACCGCGAACTGCACCTCGAGGCCGAGCACCTCCGGCGGCACGAAGCCGACGATCCGGACGGAGCGCTCCTCGATCAGCCGCGCCAACCGCCGACTGACGTTCGCCTCCGAGATGCCGGTCTGCTGCGCCAGGTCACGCCCCGACGCGCGACCGTCGGACGCAAGCATGGTGATGAGCTTCCTGTCCGCTTCGTCGAGCGGCGGGAGCGAGGGATCTGAGTATCGTGGCGGGCTACGGAGCATGTTTTTTGCCCCGGAAACGAAGCCCGGATCAGGATTTCGCGATCTGAATCGGCGTCAGGCCATTGCCTGCCCGTGTGCGTTGCTTGCCAACGCGGTGCGAGTCTATCGGCACTCCTACCGCCCCGGCTTGCGCACGTTGCGTGGGTTGTAGAAGCGCCGGATTTCATGGTGCATTCCCGGGGAATCTTGCGCTGTCGGGACTCATTCGCGTGACGGGCTACACTTCGCTCGTTCGCTCGGGGCGCGGCCGCATCGTGCGGTCCGCTGAGAAGCACCCGCGGAACCTGATCCGGCTCGCACCGGCGTAGGGAAGCGAACGGCCATCGGACCTCGCGGTCCGGCTGTTCGTCCTGCGACCGTCGAGCCCCGGCTGCGCGCGATGCGCGCAAGGTGTTGACCGATGCACGCGACGAACGACGTCTCCGGCCGCTTCCCCGCCCCGCTCCACGGCGCGGCCAATCCCTCGACGCACGCGCAGGGCACGACGCCCGGAAGCTTCGCGCGGCGCGCGGACATCGGCGGGCCGCTCGCGTTCAGCTCGCCGGACACGCCGGGCATGCCCGCGCCGAGCGACCGCACCGCGTGGGACTTCCTGCCGCAGGGCTGGTCGACGGTCGTGCTCGCCGGCCGGCCGGACGGCCCCGCGTGCGCGAACTGCTGCGGCGACGCGTTCGGCGTCGTCGAGTTCGAGAGCGCGCGCGGCGAGTGGCGCCGCGTGATCCACCCGAAGGGCTTCGTACCCGTCACCCAGCTCGAGAGCGCGCGCCTCGGCGTCGTGACGCCCGAGATGGCGCGCGTCGCCGAGCGCGAGCCGCACCTCACCGCCGTGCAGGTGCGCGACGAGGTCGCCGCCGGGCGCATGGTGATCCCCGCGAACCGCAACCACCTCGCGCACGCGCTGCAGCCGATGGCGATCGGGCGCGCCGCGAAGACGAAGATCAACGCCAACATGGGCGCCTCGCCCGTCTCGAGCGGCACGCACGAGGAGGTCGAGAAGCTGAAGTGGGCGGAGAAGTGGGGCGCCGACACGGTGATGGACCTCTCCACCGGCGGGAACCTCGACGAGTGCCGCGATGCGATCATCCGCAGCAGCACGGTGCCGATCGGCACGGTCCCGATCTATTCGATGATCATCGGCCGCAAGATCGAGGACCTCGACGAGTCGATCATCCTGGCGACGCTCGAGCACCAGGCGCGCCAGGGCGTCGACTACTTCACGATCCACGCCGGCGTGCTGCGCGAGCACCTGCCGTTCATCAAGCGGCGCCTGATCGGCATCGTGAGCCGCGGCGGCAGCCTGCTCGCGAAGTGGATGCTCGTCCACAACCGGCAGAACCCGATGTACGAGGCGTGGGAGCGGATCTGCGAGGTCATGCGCCGCCACGACGTCACCTTCTCGATCGGCGACGGCCTGCGCCCGGGCGGCCTCGCGGACGCGACCGACCGCGCGCAGCTCGCGGAGCTCGAGACGCTCGGCGAGCTCACCGAGCGCGCGTGGCGCATGGGCGTGCAGGTGATGATCGAGGGCCCCGGGCACGTGCCCTTCGACCAGATCGAGTTCAACATGAAGCTGCAGCGCCGCCTCTGCCACGGCGCGCCCTTCTACGTGCTCGGGCCGCTGGTGACCGACATCTTCCCCGGCTACGACCACATCACCAGCTGCATCGGCGCCACCGCCGCCGGCTACCACGGCGCGAGCATGCTCTGCTACGTGACTCCGAAGGAGCACCTCGGCCTGCCCAAGAAGGACGACGTGAAGCAGGGCTGCATCGCCTACAAGATCGCCGCGCACGCCGCCGACGTCGCGCTCGGCATCCCCGGCACGCGCGACCGCGACGACGAGCTCACGAAGGCGCGCGCCGCGCTGAACTGGGAGAAGCACTTCGAGCTGAGCTTCGACCCGGACACCGCGCGCGCGTACCACGACGAGGACCTCGACGTCGACACCGACTTCTGCGCGATGTGCGGCCACGACTGGTGCAGCGTGCGCATCAGCAAGGAGATCCAGGAGTTCGCGAGCGGCAAGGACGAGGAGTACCGCCGCGACCGGCCGGTGAAGAGCGCGGCGCTCACGCCGGAGCAGCAGGAGATCCTCGCCAAGCGCGGCGTGCTGAGCCCGGAGGAGATCCACCGGCTCGCGTCGAAGACCCGCAAGGCGGTCGGCGCGGACGCGGGGAAGGCGACCTGCCACAGCGACTTCGTGGACCCGGATGCCGCGAAGACGGTGCAGGGCGAGCGGCTCGTGCAGCTGAACACCGCCCCGGCGCACAACGTGCCGGTGCATGACTCGGTGATCTGATCGCCTCTGCTTACGCCGCGGACATGCCGAGCAGCAGGTCGGCACAGGCGGCGGGCCGACGGAGCAGCGCCTCGCCGGCGCGCGCCGCGACCTCGAAGGCCGCCCGCGGCCTTCCCATGCCTGCCGACGCGCGGCGCATCTCGGCGAGCCGCGCACGGTCCGCGACGAGCGCGGCGACGTGGGATGCGGCGGCCTGCGCGGACTCCGCGCGCACCGCCGCTCCGGCGGCGACGAGCGCCCTGGCGTTTCGCTCCTCCTGGCCCGGGATCGGGCGCAGCAGGACCATCGGGAGCCCGAGCGCGCGCGCCTCGGTGGTCGTCAGTCCGCCCGGCTTTCCGACGAGGATGTCGGCCGCGGACATCAGCTCGTGCATCACCTTCGTGTAGCCGATCACCGTGAGTGCGTTTCCGCGATCGGAGCCGGGCGAGCGCGCGGCCATCGCGACCAGCTGCCGCTCGAGCGGCTCGTTCCGTCCGCAGACGACGGTGACGTCGCAGTCGCGGAGCGCCGCGAGCAGCTCGGTCACGGTGGACTCCACGTCGCCGATGCCGAAGCCGCCGCCGCTCACGAGGATCGCGGGCCGATGGGCGAGCGGCTCCGCGCGCCACGCGGCCATGGGCGCGATCAGCCCGAAGCGCGGGTCCACCGGGATGCCGGTCACGGCCACGCGCGACGGGTCGAGCCCGCCCGCGATCGCGGTCGAGCGCGCCTCCGTCGACGCGACGCAGGTGACGTCGCTCCCGCGGTGCAGCCACACCGCGTGCGGGTGCTCGTCGGTGACGACGGTGACGAGCGGAGCGCGCAGCGCGCCGGAGAGCCGCCTGCGGCCGAGGACCGCGCTCGTGAGGAAGTGCGTGGAGACGACGAGGTCGGCCTCCGTGATCGCCGGATGCGCGCGGAACCTGCGCAGCACGCCGTCCTGGAGCCGGTCGAGCAGCGAGCCGATGCGGCGTGGCCCGTGCCGCGGCGTGTCGGTCCGGTCGTAGATGGCGCCGACCGCGGCGGGCGCGTGCCGAACCGCGCGCAGGTAGCCGTCGCGGTACATCAGCGCGAACCAGGGGTCGGCGTTCTCGAGCGCGTCGACGAAGTTCGCCTGGCCGAGCTGCCCGCGCACGCGCATGGCGTCGCGGACCGCGAGCGCGGCGCGGCCGTGGCCGCAGCCGACCGCGGCACCGCAGAAGGCGACCGAGAGCGAACGGGATGCGGGGCGCTCAGGCTGCATGGTCGACCGCCTCCTCCGTCGCGATCTGCTCGGGCTCCTCGGAGGGCTCGGGCGTCCATCCCGCGTCGCGCAGGAGCGCCTCGACGTCGATGATCTCGAGCGTCCCGTCGGCGTGCTCGACGAGCGCGCTCGCGCGCTCGATCCAGTCGCCGCAGTTCGCGTAGGTGATCCCGTCCTCGCGGACGTGGATCCGGGGCTCGTGGATGTGCCCGCAGACCACGCCGTCGAGCGAGCGCCGTCGTGCCTCCTCGGCCAGCATCCCCTCGAAGTTCGACACGAAGGTGCAGGCTCCCTTCACCTTCTTCTTGATCGTCTGCGAGAAGGACCAGCGCGGCAGGCCGACCAGCGCACGAGCGCCGTTGACGATCCGGTTGAGCTCGACGAGCCAGTCGTACCCGAGCGTCCCGAGCTTCGAGAGGAGCTTCGAGTTCTGGACGACGAGGTCGAACTCGTCGCCGTGGCAGATCAGGAACTGGCGGCCGTCGGCGAGGCGGTGGACCGCCTGCTTTGCGATGCGGATGCCGGCAAGGTCGAGGCCCGCGTAGGGGCGCAGCGACTCGTCGTGGTTGCCCGGGACGTAGGTGATCGCCACGCCGCGCTTGGCGAGCTTCAGGATGCGGCGAAGCACCTGGTTGTGCGTCGCCGGCCACGTCCAGCGCTGCCGCAGCGCCCACATGTCGACGATGTCGCCGACGAGGTACAGCCGCTCGCAGCGCACGCGCTTCAGGAACGCGGCAAACTCCTCGGCGCGCGCGCCGCGGAACCCGAGGTGGACATCGCTGACGAAGACTGTTCGGTACTGGAACACCGCGTGCCCTCCGAGTGCGGTCGGCCCAAGCGTCCATGCTCAGGTCCGCTCATCATGGGTCAGTCGTGTTCGGATCGGGTTCGGGACGCCCGATCTTCACGAGGAATGAACACGGCCCGCCCCCGAGGGGGCGGGCCGTGGCAGGCAGGCTTTCAGGTCGTCGGTCAGGGCTGCCACGCACCGACGAGGACGCCGAGGTCGGCTCCCGTGATCATGTTGTCGCCGGTGAGGTCGGCCGTCGGGTCGAACGCGCCCCAGAGGCCGACGAGGATCCCGAGGTCAGTGCCGGAGACCCGTCCGTCGCGGTCGAGGTCGGCGGCATGGAAGTTGACCGCGGCCTGGATCCGGAAGGCTGCGCTGTTGGTGGCGCTGACCACCACGTCGAGCTCGAATCCCTGGTCCGTGATGAGCTGCACGAGCCACGAGGAACCCGCGTCCTCGGCCTCGAACTCGATGCCGTGGAGGGCGGCGGTCGGGTGCTGCTCGAGCGCCGAGGCGAGCGCGGCCGAGGCGCTCACGGTGGCGGAGCCGAGCGCGGCGACTTCGTCCGCGAGGCGGGCCGCCTGGTCCGCGGTCGGGACCCAGCGGACGACGTCGAGGACCACCGAGTCGCCGGCGCGCGTGGTGACGAGCACGAGCTCGCCGGCCTTCGCGTCCCAGTGCAGGGACTCGAGCATCGCGCCGACGTCCTCGGCCTCCGCCTCCGCGGAGAGCGCGGGCGCGCCGGCCGCGGCGACCGCGGCATCGAGCGCGGAGACGAAGTTCGCCCCGGGCACCGTCACCTCTTGGTCGTCGTCGGCACCGTGGTGCGGCACGACGTTGCCCGTGACCGAGTCGACGTACACGCGGGCATCGCTGCCGTCGAACGAGACCTGGTACGCGAGCATCGCGAGCTCGATGTCGAGGCTCACCTTCGAGACCGCGGCGCCCTCGGGACCATGCGGAATGGCGCGCTCGACGGCACCGCCGAAGTCGATGGTCGCCTCCGGCAGCATCGAGAGGATCTGCTCGTAGAGGGCGACGTCTTCGGCCGGCGTCGCGGCCTGCTCGACGCCCATGACCGCTCCGGACGTCCGGTTGACGCGGACGGACCAGTCGGTCCCGGGCGACTGGAAGAGATCGGCGTCGTACACCTGCACGCCGTTGCGGACGCGCTGCTCCACCTGCAGGAGCTTGCCGAGGGGAGCGGCGCCGCGTGCTGCCTTCGCCGCGGCGGCGAAGCCGACGTCGGCGGAGGCGGTCGCGCTGGCGAGCGTGAGCGAGGAGATGGCGAGAATGATCGTCGGGCTACGCATGGATCTGGTTCCTGGTCTGGAAGGCGTGGAACGGGCGATGCATCCAAACGACGGATGCACCCCAATTGGTGGAGCACGCCGCTTCAGACCCAGATACCTCTTGGACTCGCGGATCTCGTCCGAGCGACCGGGAAATCAGTCCCAACGCCCGAGAAGCAGGCCGAGGTCGGCGCCGGAGACCCGACCGTCCCGGTTCAGGTCGCTGCGGGATCCGAGCGGCGGCACGAGGCCGAAGTCGCCGAGGAGGATCCCGAGGTCACCCCCGCTGACGCGCCCGTCGAGGTTCAGGTCCGCGAACCGCGGGGCCGCGGGCGCGAGCGCGGTTGCCGCGGACGCATCGAGTCGGCCGCTGCCGATGAGCTTCTCGTAGCCCGGGTTGATGGAGTCGATCGGCATCGAGGCGCCCGTGATCGACTCGATGATCGCGTCGTCGATCGCCGCGAGCGGCGTCGTCGCGTCGGGCCACTCCGGGTGCTGCGCGCGCACGAGCGCGGCCACGCCGCTGGCGAAGGCCGTCGCGAAGCTGGTGCCTTGCCAGGCCGCCCAGCGGCCGCCGGGCACCGGGCCGACGACAGCCTGCGACGTGACGATCGCTCCGCCGGCGACGAGGGTCGTGCCGGGTGCGCAGAGGTCCGCCTTCGGCCCGAAGTTCGAGAAGGTCGCGACCCCGTCGACCGGGTCGGTCGCGCACACCGCGAGGACCGTGGTCAGGCCGGCGGGGTACTCCTCGGGATCGATCCGGGCCATGTTGCCCATCGCGGCCGCCACGACGATGCCCTTGAGATCGGCCTCGTGCACCACGTCCTCGAGGAGCGCGGAGCTGTAGGTGCTTCCGAGGCTGAGGTTGATCACGTCCGCCCCGCGATCGATCGCGAAGGCGATTCCCTTCCCGATGGTCCAGAGGTCGCCGACGCCGTCGCTGTTCAGCACGGTCACCGGCAGGATCCAGGCCTCCGGCGCGACCAGGTGCACGAGGCCCGCGACGAAGGTGCCGTGGCCGACCTGCTCGTCCACGAGTCCGTCGCCGTCGTCGTCGAGTCCGTTGGGCGCGTCGGACGTTCCGGCGCCGGCAACGAAAGAGGCGCCGCCCGACTGCACCCGCCCGCCGAACGCCGGATGCTGTTCGTCGATGCCGGTATCGAGCACGGCGATGAGCGTGCCTTGCCCGAGGGACCTGCCGCGCGAGCTCGGAAGCCCGATCACGCCGCCCCCGTACTGCGATTCGAAGATCCCGGGATCGAGGTCGAACTGGCTGAGCCAGAAGCTGTCGGTGCGTCCCTCGCCGCTCTGGCCGAGGTAGTTGAGCTCTGCCCACACGGCGGCGCCGAGGGCGACCTGGGCCGCGCAGAACGCAGAAGCCGTCTCGTCGGTCTGCCCGCGCCGAAGCCGGTACGACAGCATGTGGATCGGCCGTCCCGCGATCGCGTCGATGACCTCGACCCCGTCGAAGGTCGCCCGAGCGGCCGAGACGAGCGACGCGAGCGCGGCATCGTCGGCCACTCGCACCATCATCCGCTCGGGCACCAGCGGATCGCGAAGCGCGTTGCCGGCGAGGGCATCGCGCGACGCAGCCGCGAGGAGCGCCGAGGCGAGGATGGTGAGCGATCGGTTCATCGTCCGGTCATCCTGAAAGTAGCGGGTCAGGGAGCCAACGCAAAGAAAGCCGCCCAATGCACGAACGGAACGCCGCGATTGTCCGCGTCCCGCTGCAGTTCGTGGAGCAAATCGGCCATCGTCCGTTGGTTCGCGGACGTCGGCGAAACGGACCATGCGCGGTGGAACGCGGTCATCAGCGCCGCGCCGTCCGCATCGTGCGTGGACCACATGGTCGCGATCGCCTGCGCGATGCCTGCCCCGCAGAGCGCGCGAAGCACGCCCGAAGTTTCGTGGCCAGCGCCGACGTGCACCCGGCCGGTCTCGCATCCGCTCAGCACGACGTTGGCGCCGGCCACGCCGAGGCGAGCCAGCTCCCGCGCGCCGATCCAGCGATCCGCCATCCGGATGCCTGCTGCCGCGGGGTGCGCCGAGTCGAACCGGCCGTGGGTCGCCACGTGGAGCAGCGAGGCCCGGGGTGCCGCCTCGGCGAAAGCGGCCGCGGTCGCGTGAGCGCCCCCGAGCTCGGTCACGTCGGCACCGGCCAGCCGGAGGATCGCCGCGATCTCTGCTCCCTCCGACTCGATCCGGGGCGCGAAGGAGTCCGCGACGGAGACGACGAGTGCGCTCAGCGCACCCGCTGCGCTCGCACCGGGGCGCCGTCGACGTTCGACGAAGGCGGACAGGCTCGGCGAGTACGACGTGCACGGTGCGCCGCTCCCTCGCTCGAGCGCATGGAAGGGGACGTCGCAGAGCGGGCCGTAGGGAACCACGATGCGCACGGGCGCGCGGCGGGCGGCCTCGGGAAGCGGGTCGAGGAGCAGTTCGCGCAGCCGTGCGGCGCACTCGTCGATCTCGCGCCGCATCCGCTCCTCCCGCTGCGGCGAGCACGCCAACGCGGGGCGACGCAGGAGGAAGCCGAGGCGGTCGGCGGCCGCGCGGGCGTCCGCGGTCCTGCAGGCGACGGTCGCGTCGATCTCGCCGGAGGGATGCACGGCGAAGCAGGTGGCCGCGTCGCCGTCGGCATGCCACGCGAGGATCACCTCGCCCGGGCGCAGCGCGGCCGCCGCCGCCGACGGCGCGAGTGCGGCGCGCGGCTCCGTGACCGGGCGCCGGGACTCGAGCCTGGACTCGATGTCACGGACCGTGGACCGCCATTCGTCGAGCACGATCCGCCGTTCGCCCTGCCTCGGCGGTCTCGTCAGTCGTGCATACGCAGCCTCGAGCTCCGCCTCGAGTGCGCGGGCCGCCGGGTCGTCGGACGCTCCGGCGGCGGCGAGCATGGAATCGAGGAGACCCCGGTCCCGGGTGCGCTCCACCGCCTCGAGCGCCGCGGCAGGGGACCCCGAACGGATGGCCGCCTTGACCGCGATCGCAGCCACGCGCGACCGCCGACCGATCGCCGCACCCCGCAGGCGCTCGGCCTGCAGCGAGCCGCGGAGCTCCTCGGTGATCCCGATCGCGGCGATCGCGTCCTCGCCGGCGCCGGCCGCGTCGCCCTCGGCAAGCCGCAGCGCGGCGCGCGTCTCGAGCGAGTCGGCGATGAGCGGTGCGATGCCGAGCCGTCGCGCATCCTCGACCGCCGCGAGCACCCGGGCGGGCGCGTCGGCGAGGGCTGCCTCGACGGCCCAGGCGGCAGCGAGCTGGTTCGCCCGCGCGCGGGCGACCTCGTCGTCGGTGGACGCCACCGCCGCATCGGCACGCTTCACCGCATCCTCCGCGCGCCCTTCCGCCGCGTCGGCCGCGGCCGCGGGCAGCAGGGCGAGCGACGCCTGTGCGGGATTTCCGAGGCGCTGCCAGCGCTGCGAGGCGCGCTCGGCGGCGAGCGCCGCATCCGCGGATCGCCCGAGGGCGAGCAGGGATCGCGCGATCACGTCCTCCGCCCGGGCGCATTCCCAGGCATGGCCGATGCGCTCGAGGGCGATCGAGGCGCGGCGTGCGGATTCGAGCGCATCGTCGGCGGCCCCGATCGTCTCGAGCAGCTCGGCCTCCTCGACGTCGAGCCGGGCGGCGTGCCCTCCCGCGCCTTCCCCGGCGAGCAGGGACCGCGCCTCCGCGAACGAGGCGAGCGCGGAGGCTGCCTGGCCTGCGCGTGCGCGCAGGTCGGCGAGGTTCCCGAGGACGAGTCCCGCCGCGAAGCCCTGCCGGGCACGACCGAGGAGCTCGGAGGCGCGCGTGAACGACGCCTCGGCATCGGCGATCCGTCCGAGCGCGAGCAGCACCTCGCCGCGCGAGTTCTCGATCTGCCCCGCGACGTGCGCGTCGCCGCCGAGCACCGGCAGCGCGGCATCGAGCGAGGCAAGCGCCTCGGCATTGCGCCCGAGGAGGCGCAGGACGTTCGCGAGGTTGACGTCGGCGCGCGCCGCGAGGACCGGCTCGCCGGCCGCCCGGAAGCTGTCCCTCGCGCGCATGCCGCGGTCCGCCGCATCGAACGGCCTCCCCGACTTTGCGAGGGGGTGCATCGACGCGACGTCGGCGCGTGCCGCGTCGACCGCGCTTCCCGAGGCGATCGCCTCGGCGCGACTTCGGTCGGCGGCGGTCAGCGCATCCTCGAGGCGCCCGCCGTACGCGAGCGAGTGGGCGAGGATCCGCGATGCGCGCGCGGCGCGGATGCCCGCGCCCGCTGCGTGCGCGGCCGCGTGGATGGCGTCGATCGCGTCGGTCACGAGCGCGAGCTCGCGGGCCATGCGCCGCTCCGCGCTCTCGAGGAGCGCGTCGAGCGCAGCATCACGGTCTGCGTGCAGCGCCGCAAGCCACCCCGCGCGCGCCGTGGCCGGGAGCGTTGCCGCCTCGTCGAGCCAGCGGTCGGCGGCTTCCGGGCCGATCCGACCCGGCGTGCTCATGGCAGCTCGAGCCCATCGACGAGGATCGTGCGGGAACCGACGGACGCGACCAGCTGCACCTCGCGCGCCCGCGAGGCGAACTCGAACCGGCCATCGTCCGTGACCGGCAGCTCGCGGCCGGACTCGTCGCCCTGCTCGCGCACGAGGAGCCGGGTTCGGCTTCCCGTCTCTGAGCCGGTCACCATCCCGCGGACGAGCACGGTCCCGTCGCCCTGCGCGTGGCTCTCGACGTCGAGCTCGACGCCCGGCGCGACGGGCGCGCCAAACACGCGCTGCCGGAGCGTCGACGAGGCGCGGAATCCGGGTGCCGCGCCGGCGAGCCGGTCGTGCAGCAGGACGGCCTGGACGGCGTCGCTGGCCGCGCCGAGCAATTCGGAGAACCACCGATGGCGCGGGACCCCGCCCCGGGCGAGCTCGGCCCGGCCGACGGCCTTCACGCGTGCGATCGCTTCCGTCGAAGCGCCTGCCTGCGAGGGATCCCTCAGGGCTCGGGCGAGGAGGGATTCGAGGTCACGGGGTGCGGTCATGGGCTTGTTCCATCCGGTGGGAGGGCTTGGCGGGGTCCTCAGATACGTCCGGGTCCGGGCGATTCCGGGGATGCCTCCGGATCCGTCCCGAATCCCGCCTTCGCAAGCAGTTCCCGGAGCTTTCCGAGGCAGCGCGCGCGGGTGGGCCCGATCGACCCGACGGGCATGCCGAGCTCCGCGGAGATCCTCGGGTACGACGGCGAGTCTTCCCGGAAGAGCGCGGTGAGCAGCGATCGGCAGGGCTCGCCCAGGCGCTCGAGCGCCTCTCGCACCGCATGCATCGACTCGAGGTCGGCCGCCCGTTCCGGGCTCGGCTCGGCGAGGCTCGCGAAGTCCCCGACGAGGTCCACCGGCCGGTTCCGCGCCCGCGCCACGCGCCAGCTCTCGCGGTGCGCGCTCGTCAGGAGCCACGACGTCACCCGCTCCGGGTCGCGAAGCTCTTCGAGGTGTCGGAGCGCCGAGAGCAGCACCGTCTGCGTCACGTCGTCGCAATCCTCGGCCGGGAGGCGGCAGGAGCGCGCCACGCTCCAGACGAGCCGCTGGTAGCGGTCGACGAACTCGTCCCAGGCGCGTGCATCGCCGCGCCTGCACCGCTCCACGATGTCCCGTGGGTCCTTCTCCATGGCTTCAGCGCGCCATCGCGCGCTCGACCTCGTCGGCCGTGCGCGGGATCGACGGCGTGAGCACCTCGTGCCCGCCCTCGGTGACGGCCACGTCGTCCTCGATTCGGATGCCGATCGACTCCTTCGGCAGGTAGACGCCCGGCTCGATGGTGATCACCGCGCCCACCTCGAGCGGCGCGTCGGGGGATGCGTCGTGCGTCTCGAGCCCGAGGTGGTGGCCCATGCCGTGGATGAACGCGTCGCCGAGCCCGGCGTCCGCGATCACCTTGCGGCCGGCGGCGTCGACCTGCGCGAGCGTCGCGCCCGGGCGCACCGCGGCGATCGCAGCGGCCTGCGCGCGCAGGACCGTGTCGTAGAGCTCGCGCTGGCGCGCCGTGAAGCGGCCCGAGACGGGGAGCGTGCGGGTCACGTCGGCCGAGTAGCCCGCGTGCTTCGCGCCGCTGTCGAGCACCACGAGCTCACCGTCGACGAGCGGGCGGTCGTTGGCGTGGTAGTGGAGCACCGTGGCGTTGAAGCCGCCGCCCGCGATCGTCCGGAAGGCGAGCTCCCGCGCGCCGTTGGTCCGGTACGCGTGCTCGACGCACTCCTGGAGGTCGAACTCGTTCATGCCCGCGCGCATCGAGCGCATCGCGGCGGCGAAGCCGGTCGCGGTGATGCGTCCGGCCTCGCGGATGCAGGCGATCTCCGCCGCGCTCTTCGCGGCTCGCATGCGCAGCAGCAGGTCGCTGCGGTCCTGGACCTGCGTCCCGGGGACGCGCTCTGCCTGCGCGCGCAGGATCGCGAGGTCGGCGGAGACCGGTGAGTTCCACTGCGCGAGCGGCATCAGGCACGCGAGCGTGCGGGACCGGCGCGTCCCCTCGAGGAGCAGCCGGCCGAGCATGCCGGTGCGCATCACCGTGTCGAAGCCGGTGCGCGCGCGGAGCGCGGCGCCGAGCTCCTCGCGGAAGCCGTCCCACTTCTCGACCTCGGGGTTGAGCGGGCGCAGGAGCAGCACGGCGCGCTTCGCGGCAACCGGGTTCGACGGGTCGAGCAGCAGCATGGCACCCGGCTCGTCGACGATGCCGGTCAGGTACTCGAAGTGCGCGTGCGGCTTCCACGGGTGGTGGAGCGACGGGTCCGCCTCGCCGGCGGGCACGACCGCGACCGCGCAACCGAGCTCCTGGAGCAGTCGCTCGCGTCGCGCGCGGAATTCCTCGTGGGTGATCGTCGGGGCTGCGTTTGCCATGGGGGCAGGGTACCGCCCCGGCCGTCAGTGCTTCGCGGGCTCGGCGGCGGGCGCGGCGGCATCGGCGCCCCACACGCGGTCGCGCACGATGACGAGCAGCGCGTAGAAGACCGGCACGATCACGAGCGAGAGCAGGGTCGACACCGCGAGTCCGACGAGCACCGTGACGCCGATCGAGCGCCGGGCGTTCGCGCCGGCGCCGGTCGCGATCACCAGCGGCACGACGCCGAGGATGAAGCTGAACGCGGTCATCAGGATCGGGCGCAGGCGCAGCCGGGCCGCGTCCATCGCCGCCTCGACCGGCGACTTGCCGTGCTCGCTGCCCTCCTTCGCGAACTCGACGATCAGGATGGCGTTCTTCGCGGCGAGGCCGATCAGCATCACGAGGCCGATCTGCGCGTAGACGTCGAGCGGCATGCCCAGCACGCGCAGCCCGGCGAGCGCGCCGAGCGCCGCGAACGGCACCGCGCCGACGACGAGCACCGGGAGCGTCCAGCTCTCGTACTGCGCGGCAAGGAACAGGAACACCGCCACGATCGCCAGGGTGAACACGATCGGCGCGGCGTTCGAGGACTTCCGTTCCTGGTAGGTGATGCCCGTCCACTCGTAGGCGAGGCCCGGCGGCAGCACGCGCTCGCAGAGCTCCTCCATGAAGGCGGTCGCGTCGCCGGAGCTCACGCCCGGCGCGCCCGCGCCGTTGATGGCGACGGTGTCGGTGACGTTGTAGTGCGTGAGGTTGTCGGGCCCCGTCGTGGTGCGCGCGTGCGCGAACGCGGAGAACGGGATCATCCTCCGCTCCTTGTTCATCACGTAGAGGCGGTCGAGGTCCTCGGGCGCCATGCGGTTCGGCGCGTCGGCCTGCACGTACACCTGGTAGACCTGGTTGAACCGGTTGAACTGGTTGACGTACGCGCTGCCGAAGTTGAGCTGCAGCACCGTGAACGCGTCGGCCACCGTGACCCCGAGCCGCTGCATCTTCGCGCGGTCGATGTCGAGCCAGACCTGCGGTACGTCCTTCTGGAAGAAGGTCGAGACGCCCACCACGCGGTCGGGGTGCTTGGCGGCCTCGGCGATGAGCTCCTGCGCGGCGGCGAACAGGCGGTCGGTGCCCAGGCCCGCGCGGTCGACGAGCTGCAGCTGGAAGCCGCCGACGGTGCCGAGGCCGGGGATCGAGGGCGGGTTGAACGGGAACGCCATGCCTCCCGGGAGCGTCCAGAGCAGGGGCTGGAGCCGGCGCACGATCGCGCCGGTCGTGTGCGCGGCGCCGGGGCGCTCGTCCCAGGGCTTGAGCACGGGGATCAGCACGCCCGAGTTCGACTGCGGCGCGTTCGCGAGGAAGTTGGTGCCGTTGATCTCGATGACCGTCTCGACCTCGGGCTGCGCGGCGACGATCTCTCGCGCCTGGGCGGCGAAGGCGTTGGTCCGCTCGAGCGGCGTGCCCGCGGGCAGCTGGTAGGCGACGAAGAAGTAGCCGTTGTCCTCGTCCGGCACGAACGCGGTGGAGGCGGTCGCGACGAGCCAGAGCGCGGCGGCGATCGCGAGCGCGAAGACCGCGCCCGCCACCATCCAGCGGCGGATCAGCCAGCCGACGAGCGCCTCGTAGGCGAGCTCGGTGCGGCCGAACGCGCGGTTGAAGGCGCCGAACGGCCCGGTCTTCGCCATCTGCCGCGGACGCAGGAAGATCGCCGCGAGCGCCGGGCTGAGTGTCAGCGAGTTGATGCCCGAGAGGATCACCGAGATGGCGATCGTCATCGCGAACTGGTTGTAGAGCTGCCCCGTGACGCCAGGCATCAGCGCGGCGGGCACGAACACCGCCGCCAGCGAGAGCGTGGTCGCGACGATCGGGCCCGCGACCTCCTTCATCGCGGCGCTCGCCGCCCTGAACGGGTCGGTCTCGCCGTGCTCGAACTTGCGCTCCACGTTCTCGACGACGACGATCGCGTCGTCGACGACGATGCCGATCGCGAGCACCAGCCCGAGCAGCGTCAGCGTGTTGATCGAGAAGCCGAGCCCGAGCATCACCGCGAAGGTGCCGATGATCGACACCGGGATCGCGATCATCGGGATCAGCGTCGTCCGGAAGCTCTGCAGGAAGACGTAGATGATGACGAGGACGAGGACCGCCGCCTCCCAGAAGGTCTCCACGACCTCGGAGATGGAGGCGCGCACGAACTTCGTGGTGTCGTAGTTGATCCGGTACTCGATGTCCTGCGGGAAGTCCTTCCTGAGGGACTCCATCGCGGAGTTCACGGCCTTGGCGATCTCGAACGCGTTCGAGCCGGGGAGCTGGAAGATGCCGAGCAGCGCGCCGGTCTCGCCGTCCTGCTTGCCGACGCTCGCGTAGTTCGCGGCGCCGAGCTCGACGCGCGCGACGTCCTTCACCTGCACCGTGCCGCGGTCGTCGCTGCGGACCACGATCTCCTCGAAGTCGCGGACCTGCTGCAGGCGGCCGAGCGCGTTGACCTGCATCGTGAAGGCCGGCGCCTGCGCGTCGCCGTACGGGGCCGCGCCGGCCTGGCCGCCCACCGCCTGGCGGTTCTGCTCGGAGATGGCGAGGTAGACCTCCTGCGGCTGGATGCCCATCGACGCGAGGCGCTGCGTGTCGAGCCACACGCGCATCGAGTACTGCCGCAGGCCGAAGTTCGCGACCTGCGCGACGCCCGGGATGCGCTGCAGCGTCTGCACGATCGCGATGTCGGCGTAGTTGGAGAGGAAGTCGCCGTCGTAGGTGCCGTTCGGGCTCCGAAGGCCGACGACCTGGACGAAGTCGGTCGACTGCTTGCGCACCGCGATGCCCTGCTGCTGCACCTCCGGGGGGAGCTGCGGGATCGCGGTCTGCGCGTAGTTCTGGACGTCGACCGTGCCGATCGAGAGGTCGTAGCCGACGTCGAAGGTGACGGTGATGACCGCGTTGCCGCCGTTCACCGAGTTGCTCGACATGTAGATCATGCCGGGCACGCCGTTGATCTGCCGCTCGAGCAGGCGGGTCACGACGTCCGACGTCGTGGACGCGGACGCGCCGGGGTAGAACGCCGTGACCTGCACGGTCGGCGGTGTGATCGGCGGGAACTGCGCCACCGGCAGGATCGTCATGGACAGCCCGCCGGCGATCACCATCAGCAGGGCGATCACCGTGGCGAAGATGGGGCGCCGGATGAAGAAGTCGATCATCGCGCGGCCTTGTCCATCCGCTCCTGCACCTGCGCCTCGACGGCGGCGCGCATCGCCTCGGGCGAGACGGTCTGCGCGCCGTCGTAGAGCTTCTGCATGCCCTCGACGACCACCTGGTCGGCGGCGCCGATGCCCTCGGTGATGACGATGCCGGCGCCGCCGCGGGGGCCGGTCTTGACGACCTTCTGGCGGGCCTTGCCCTCGCCGTCGACCGTCCAGAGCGTCGCCGCCGCGGTCTGGTAGACGATCGCCTGCTCGGGCACGGTCACCGCGCCCTCGAGCCGGTCGACCTCGAGGCGCACGTTCACGTAGGCGCCCGGAGCCATCAGCCGGTCCGCGTTCGGCACCTCGAGCCGGGTGCGGATCGTCGCGGTGTCACGGTTCACGGTGTTGTCGAGGAACACGACCTTGCCGTTGCGGCTCCAGCCGCCGCCGGGGAGCGACGCGACCGTCGAGGCGTCGCCGTCCTTGAGCATGCGCCGGAGCGCGGGGATGTCCATGTCGACCGGCTGGAACTCGACCCACATCGGGTCCATCTGCCGGACGGTGACGAGCACCTGCTGCGGCGTGACGTAGGTGCCCGGGTAGATGTTGGTCGCGCTGGCCTGCCCGTCCGCCGGGCTCGCGACGCGCGTGAACGAGAGATCGAGGTTCGCCTGGTCGAGGAGCGCGCGCCTGGCCGCGAGGTTCGCAGTGGCGACGCGCTCGTTCGCGATCAGGCGGTCGAACTCCTGCTGCGAGATTGCGCTCACCTCGACGAGCGGCCGGTTGCGCGCCACCATATCGGAGGCGTTGCGGAGCTCGGCCTGGACGATCGCCACGTCGGCCTTCGCCTTCTCGACGGCGACCTCGTAGGGCCGCGGGTCGATGACGTAGAGCATCTGGCCGTCCGTCACGTCCTGGCCGTTGGCGAAGCCCTGCGCGTCGATCCAGCCGGCGACGCGCGGGATGACGTCGACGGTACGGACGCTCATCGTGATGCCCGGGTAGTCGCGGTGCACCGGCACGTCGGCGACCGTCGGCGTGACGGTGCGCACGGGCGCTGGCGGCGGCCCGGCGGGCGCGGCCGGCGGCTTGGAGCAGGCCGCCGCGGCGAGCGCGGCGCAGGCGAGGGTGGCTCGGAGCGTCTTCATGGTGTGGCTCATCGGGGTCAGCCCTCGGTCCGCCCGCCGTTCGGGGCGAGGAAGTCGTTGGCCGTCGGGGTCGGGTTGAAGCGCCGCACGTCGTCCACGGCGGGCGGCATCGGGCTCATCTCCCAGCCGCCGCCGAGCGACCGGTACAGCTCGACGCAGTTCTGCGCCATGAGGCCTTCTGCCTGCGCGAGTCCGTCGCGCGCGACGACGTACGCCTGCAGGTATTGGATGAGCCGAGTGATGTCGATCGTGCCGGCGCGGTACTGGAGGAACGCCAGGTCGAACGCGGCCTGGATCTCGCGGGCGCTGTCCGTGTAGCTGCTGCGCACCACGCGCGCGGCGTTGAACGACGCGATCGACGACTCCACCTGGTTCACGGCAGTGATCACGGCGAGCTGGTACCGCAGCAGCGCATCGGCCGCCCGCGCCTTCGACTGGATCACGCGCGCCTCGGCGGCCCCGGTGAGGATGTCCATGAACCGCCAGGTCACGGCCGGGGTGATCCCGTAGGTCATGTTGTTGTTCCAGTCCGCGAGGCTGTCGAAGTTCGGCGTCTGGATGATGAAGTTGCCGGTGAAGCTGAAGCGCGGCAGGTAGCCGGCCTCGGCGATGCCGATCTGCGCGGTCGCGGCTTGGAGCGCGCGCTCGGCAGCCTGCACGTCGGGCCGCCGCTCGAGGAGCGTGGCGGGAAGCCCGACGGAGATCGGCATCTCGACGTTCGGTACCGGGCGGTCCTCGGTCACGACCTTGCGCACGTGCTCCGGGGTCTCGCCGAGCAGGATCGCGAGCCCCGCAACCTGCTGCGCGATCAGGCCGTCGAAGCGGTTCGCGTCGCCGAGCGCGGATGCCTGGCGGGAGCGGACCTCCGCCAGCTCCACCTTGGAGCCGGCCTGGAATCGCACCTTCTTCTCGATGGCGTCGACCAGCTTGCCGTAGCCCGTGGCGAGGTCGCGGAACGCCGCGCGCTGCGACTGCAGCTGCCGGATGGTCACGTACGCCTGCGCGACCTCCGCACGCACGCTGACGAGCGCCGCGCGGTACTGGGCGGCACTCATCTGCACGTTCGACACGCCCGACTCGATCTGCCGTCGCACCGCGCCCCAGACGTCGAGCTCCCAGTACGCGCTCGCGACGTTCCACTGCCAGTTGTTGAACGGCTCGCGCAGCGCGTCCGGGTTCGGCACGCCGAGCTGGTTCGCGTCGATCCGGCGCCGGTCGTAGGCGATGCCCGTGTTGATGTCGGGAAACAGCTTCGAGAAGTCCACCGTGTACTGCGCGCGGTACGTCTCGAGCGCGAGCAGCGAGCGGCGCAGGTCGATGTTCTGCAGGTCCGCGCGAGCCACGAGCTCGTCGAGCACGGGGTCGCGGAAGTTCTGCCACCAGCGCTCCGAGCGCGGCTCGGTCGCGTCGAGGCCGGGCCCGCGCGTCGCGGTGAACCGCTCGCCCGCGGCGATCTCGGGCCGCTGGTAGTCAGGGCCGATGGCGCAGCCGCCGAGCGCGAGCGCGGCGAGGATCATGGATGCGGTCGTCCGCATCCGGGCAAGTGTAGTGGTCGGGCCGGAGCCCTCCCCGGCGATCGCCGGATGGCCGGTTGCGTTCCCGTCGACGTGCCGCGCTCAGGCCGTGGCGTGCGACTTCGCGCCGTCGAGGATCCGCTGCGCGTAGGTGTTCATCGCGTCGCGCAGCTGCTCGAAGCTGTCGAGCACGTAGAGGATCGGCTGATAATGGTCGATCTCGAAGCTCGTGCTGCAGACGGTCTCGAGGTCGAACGGGCGTCGATCGACCTCGGGCGAGGTCAGCGCGTGCTTGCTCTCGCCGGGGCTGGAGATCAGGCCGCTGCCGTACAGGCGGTTGCGGCCGCCCTCGCGGATCAGGCCGAACTCGACGGTGAACCAGAAGAGCCGCGCGAGGCGCTCGGTGTGGTGCGGGTCGTCGGTGGTCAGCGCGGCCTTGCCGTAGGTCTGCAGGAAGTCGGCGAAGGTCGGGTCGGCGTGCAGCGGCACGTGGCCGAAGATGTCGTGGAAGATGTCCGGCTCGGGCAGGTAGTCGATCGACTCCTTCGGGCGGATCACGATCGTGGTCGGGAACTCGCGGCGCGCGAGGCAGGCGAAGAACGCCTTCGCGGGCAGGTAGCCGGGGACGGCCTTGCTCTGCCAGCCCGTGAGCGGCTTGAGGAAGGTGTTCACCGACCTCGGCCCCTCGAGGTAGGGGATGTAGTCGCGCACGAGCTTGATGCTCGCCGCGCCCGTGAGGTAGACGTTGCTCGCGTTGTCGGCGAGGAACGCCATCTGGCGGTCGTACAGCGTGCGCCAGGTCTCCTGGTTCTCCTCGGTGTAGCCCGCGTAGTTCTGGTCGATGTACGCCTGCGTGATGTCGGGGAAGCCCGGCTCGCCGAAGCGGTTCGCGTAGTCCTGCGCGGCGCGCCCCTTGGGGCCGTCGATCATCGCGTGGTTGAGGCTGCCCGACATCTTGTTCGCCATGCCGGGATTGTAGGGGGAGCCGCCGGGAATTCAGCGCGCCGACGCCGCGATGCGCTCGAGCCAGGGACGGACCTCCGCCGGGGCCGCAAACGGCGGCTCCGCGGGAATGCGGGCGATCCCGATCTGCGCACGCGCGTCGATGCCCCAGGGGTCGACCCCGACGACCTTCGGGTCGACGAGCCGATGCCCGCCGGACGAGGCCGTGGCGGCCGCCGCGATCACCGCCGGCTGGCAGTGCGCGTTCAGCTCCTTGCAGAGCGCGGGCTCCTGCGCGGCGAACGCGTTCGGCCGCACCAGCGCCTGCCCGTCGATGAAGTAGCCCTTGAAGCGCGCGGCATCCACCTGCACCTTGGCCCAGCGCACGTCCGGCGGCTCGCCGTGATAGAAGCACCAGCGGTCGCAGAGCGCGCCGTCCGGGCCCTCCTCGGTGATCTGCTCGAGCGTCACCTGCAGCACGAGCGACTCGTCGGAGTCGTCCGGCAGCTCGATCGCGACGTCGACGGCACGGAGCATCGCCACCATCACCGGCGCGACGAGGTTCCCGTCGGGCGTCGGCGCGACGCGGATCTCGACGCGCTCCCCGTCGAATCGGATGCGCCCCGAGAGGTGCGCGCGCAGGAACCGGTATGCCTCTTCGGCGATCTCGTCGCTCATCGCGCGGATCGTATCGCGCGCCCTACGATGCCCGCGTGACACACCTCTGCGTCTCCATCGCGGTCGAGTCGCCGGACGAGATCGACGCGGCGCTCGCCGACGCGCGGCGCTCGGCGGAGCGCGGCGCCGACCTCGTGGAATGGCGCGTCGACGCGCTCGCGGAGCAGGAGGGCGCGCTCGCGCACGTCCGGCGGCTGGTGCGCGAGTCGCCGGTTCCCTGCATCGTGACCGTGCGCGGCGCGCGCGAGGGCGGCGACTGGAACGGGAGCGACCAGGACCGGGTCTCGTTCCTCGAGGCCCTCTGCACCGCCGAGGGCGAGCCCGCCCCCGCGTACGTCGACTTCGAGCTCGCGGACTTCCAGCGCAGCGCGAACATCCGTCAGAAGGTCGAGCTCTGCGTCTCGCACCCGGGGCAGGTGCGCGCGGTCGGCACGCGGCTCATCCTCAGCGCGCACGACTTCGACGGACGACCCGCGGACCTCTCGCGGCGCTGGGCGGCGATGGCGTCGGCCGACTCCTGCGCGGTGGCGAAGGTCGCCTGGCGCGCCCGGAGCGTGCGCGACAACCTCGAGGCGTTCGAGCTGCTCCGCACGCGCGCGAAGCCCGCCGTCGCGATCTGCATGGGCGAGGCGGGGCTCATGAGCCGCGTGCTCGCGCCGAAGTTCGGCGCGTTCCTCACCTTCGCGCACGCCGGAACCGCCGCCGACGCGGAGCGCGCGGCCGCGCGCGCGTCCGGCACGGCGCCGGGGCAGCCGTCGGTCGAGGAGCTCGTGGAGCGCTGGGGATTCCGGCGGATCGGGCCGGCGACCCGCGTCCTCGGCGTGATCGGATGGCCGGTCGCCCACTCCCGCAGCCCCGAGGTGCACAACGCCTGGTTCCGCGAGCGCGGCGCCGATGCCGTCTACCTGCCGATCCCGGTGCCGCCGGAGTACGAGCACTTCAAGGCGACCGTCGCCGAGCTCCTCGACTTCGCGCCGCTCGACTTCCGCGGCGCGAGCGTGACGCTGCCGCACAAGGAGCACCTCGTGCGCTTCGTGCGCGAGCGCGGCGGGCACGTGGACGCGATCGCCGCGCGGATCGGCGCCGCCAACACGCTGCTCGTGGAGCCGGGCGGCGCCGTCTCGTGCACGAACACCGACGCGCCGGCGGCGGTCGACGCGCTGTGCGAGGGGATGGGCATCGAGCGCGCCGCGCTCCGCGAGAAGCGCGTCGCCGTGCTCGGCGCGGGCGGCGTCGCGCGCGCGGTCGCGGCCGGTCTCGCCGACGAGGGCGCGCGGGTCGTCGTCTTCAACCGCAGCGAGGACCGCGCGCGCGCGATGTGCGAGGACCTGATGCGCGGGACCCACGACGATGGCAACGGCTGCGGCCCGTTCGAGGGACGCATCGTCGCCGGACGCGCCTCGGAGATCGGCTGCGGCTGCTTCCACGCGTTCGTCAACTGCACGCCGGTCGGCATGGCGGGCGGGCCCGAGCCCGACGGCATCCCGCTCCCGGACGAGGTGCCGCTCGACGGCTCGGTGACGGTGATGGACACGGTCTACGCGCCGCGTGAGACGCCGCTCCTCCGCGTGGCGAGGTCCCGCGGCGCGCGGACGGTCGACGGCTGGTCGATGTTCCTCCGGCAGGCCGAGCGCCAGTCGCGGCTCTGGCGCGTCGACTGAGCGGGCTTCGGGCAAGTTGCGCCGTCGGCACGGCTATCCTCACCCTCGATGCTCAGCTACCGCACGGCCGGCGAATCGCACGGACCCACGATGCTCGCGTTCGTCGAGGGAATCCCCGCGGGCCTGCGCGTCGACACCGACTTCATCGACGCGGAGCTCGCGCGCCGCCAGGGGGGCTACGGTCGCGGCGCGCGCCAGCGGATCGAGACCGACCGCGTGCGCGTCCTCTCGGGCGTGCGCGCGGGCGTCACGCTCGGCTCGCCCGTGGTGCTCGAGGTCGCGAACAAGGACAGCCGCCTCGACGACCTCGAGCGCACCCCGCCCGTGACCCGCCCGCGCCCGGGCCACGCCGACCTCGCCGGCAGCGTCAAGTGGCTGACCGCCGACTGCCGCGGCACGCTCGAGCGCGCGAGCGCGCGCGAGACCGCGGCGCGCGTCGCGGCGGGCGCGCTGTCTCGGCTCGTGCTCCGCGAGTTCGGCATCGAGGCGTTCGGCTTCGTGAGCGGCGCGATCGACGCGACCTGCGCGGTCGAGGTCGACGCGGCGGGGCTCGCGGGCCTGCGCGCCGCGCGCGACGCGAGCGAGGTCTACTGCCCCGACGCCGAGACGTCCGCGCGCATCGTCGATCACATCCACCGCGCGAAGACCGGGCAGGACACGGTCGGCGGCCGCGTCGAGGTGCACGTCCTCGGCGTTCCCGCCGGGCTCGGCACCTGCGTGCAGTGGGTCGACCGGCTCGACTCGCGCATCGCCGCGGCGGTGATGGGGATCCAGGCATTCAAGGCCGTCGAGATCGGCATGGGCGCCGACTGCGCATGGCATGTCGGCAGCGAGGTGCACGACCCGATCGAGTTCGACGCGTCGCGCACGGGCGAGCCGCACCTCGGGTTCGTGCGCCCCACGAACAACGCGGGCGGCCTCGAGGGCGGCATGACCAACGGCATGCCGGTCGTCGTCAAGGGCACGATGAAGCCGATCGCGACGCTCCTGCGCGGCATGCCGAGCGTCGACCTGGTGACGCACGCGGCGGAGCGGAGCCAGTACGAGCGCAGCGACGTGAGCGCGGTGGCCGCGGCGAGCGTCGTGATGGAGAACGTCGTCGCGTTCGAGGTCGCGCGCGCGTTCCTCCTGAAGTTCGGCGGCGACTCGATGGACGAGCTGCGCTCGCACCACGACGCCACGATGCGCCTTGCTCGCGCGCTGCACGGAGGCGCGCGATGACCGCGGTGCCCCACGACGTGGCATCCGCGGCCGGCGCGAAGGCCGGCCTCGACGCCGTCGTCCGCGCGTTCGGCGCCGACTCGGGCACGCTTCACTTCCTGGGGTCCGACGGTCAGCTGCACCTCGCGGCGCTCCACGGGCAGCTTCCTCCGCCGGTGCTCGCGCAGGTGCAGGTGATCCCCGTGGGCAAGGGCATGGCCGGCGAGTGCGCCCGCCTCAACGAGCCGGTCACGTGGTGCAACCTGAACCAGGACGATCGCGGCGTCGTGCGCCCCGCGGCACGCACCACCGGAATGGCCGGCTCGATCGTCGTTCCCGTGCGCGGATCGACCGGCGAGCTCGCGGGCACCCTCGGCATCGCCAATCGCTCCGACCGCACGTTCACCGAGGCGGAGACCGAGCTGCTGCTCGCGTGCGCGGCCTCGCTGGCTCGGTTTCGCGGCTGAGCCCCCCTCCGCCCTGAAGTGGGGTCCGCGACCTGTTCAGTCCGGGTGCTTGAGCTGCGACGCGAGCCACGCACGCGCCAGGGCCACGTCCCGTTCGACGGTCGCCACCGAAACCTTGAGGAGGTCCGCGACCACCGGCACGGTGAGTCCGCCGATCACGTGGAGCGAGAGCGCCTCGGCGCGCCTCGGCTCGCGTTCCGCGAGCTCGGCGAGCTTCTCGTGGAGGAATTCGACGTCGGCCGCGAGCAGCGCGTCCTCGTCCGGCGAGCGGTCGGTCCCGGGCGTGTCGTGGGCATCGAGCGGCAGCGCCGCCTTGCCGCCGCCTCGCTTGAGCGCATGCTTGCGCCGGCGGCGGTCGGCGAGGATCCGGACGAACAGCATCGTCGCGATCGCGGCGAGGTGGTTCCGGTCGTTGATCTTCGTTTCCTGCTTGAGCAGCTTGGTGAAGGTCTCGCCGAGCAGCGACGTCGGGCTGAGCGTGGTCGCTCCGCCCTGAAGCCGTGCCGCCAGCAGCTGCCGTTCAGCCAGGGATCGCAGGTCGCCGTAGTGCTCGGCCAGCATCGCCGGAATGCCGACGAGCCCGGCGTCGCCGGCGGGGAGGTTGCTGTGCTCGTCGTTCATGGAGCGTTCGGGGTGAACGCAAGCTCTCCCCGGAATCAACGCGCAATCCGCGGACGAACCCCTCACGAGTTTTGGGGAATCAAACACGTATTTAGAGGATCGATTCGGATTGTTTTGCGCCGATTGGCCAATAGCCTGTGCCGGCCTGCTCGCATCCGATGGATCCGCCCCGGCGAACCCGTCGAGCGCTCCCGAAGGTCGCGCAACCCATACAGGAACCCCCCATGTCGAAAAAGCTCATTGCCTCCGCGCTCGGCGTCGTCTCGATGGTCACCGGCTTCGGTGCCGGCCAGGCCGTCTCCCAGCCCGGTGCCGCGCCCGGCAAGACGCTCTTCTCGTTCAAGGTGCAGTCGCTCACCGGTTCGGCGGTCGACCTCGCCGAGTACCGCGGCAAGGCGGTCCTCGTGGTGAACGTCGCGAGCAAGTGCGGCTACACGCCGCAGTACGCGGACCTCGAGTCGGTGTGGAAGGAGTTCAAGGACAAGGGCCTCGTCGTGATCGGGTTCCCCTGCAACGACTTCGGCGGGCAGGAGCCCGGCAACGCGTCGGAGATCGGCGAGTTCTGCCGCAAGAACTACGGCGTCACCTTCCCGATGATGTCCAAGGTGCAGACCAAGGCCGGCGAGGGGCAGAGCGACGTCTACGCGTTCCTCTCCGCGGCGACGGGCAAGCTGCCGAGCTGGAACTTCGGCAAGTACCTCGTGGGCCGCGACGGCACGCCGATCGCGTTCTTCGGTTCGGGCGTCAAGCCGACCGGCGAGGAACTGCGCGCCGCGATCGAGAAGGCGCTCGCGAAGGCGCCCGAATCGAAGCCCGTATCCTGACCGGATGCTCGTGAACTGCCGCCGGATCCTGGCTCGCGCCCCGCGCAACCTGCTTGCGGGCGCGGTCCTCCTCGCCTTGCCGTCGCTCGCCTCGCCCGCGTGCGCGGGCTCGCTCGAGGACGCGCTCCGGCTCGTCCCCGCCGACGCCGCGTCGGTGCTGGTGATCCCGAGCGTCAAGGGCGCGAGCGATGACCTGCAGCTCGCGATCGACCGGATGGGCAAGGCCGAGGCCGCGCTCGGCGGCCGCCCGATCGACCTGCTGAAGGCGCAGGCCGGCATCGGCCCAGGCTTCGACGACAAGGGACCGCTCGCGGCGTGGACCGTCGCGAACGGCACGGGCCTCGCGATCTGCGCGGCGTTCCCGGTGACCGACGCGGACGCGTTCGTCGCCTCGACCCTCGTCGACGCGCCGGAGCTCGGCGAGGGCGCGATGCGGGGCCGCAACTCCGCGAGCGCCGTGTGGATCCGCAAGGCCGGATCGCACGTGGTGCTCGCGAACCGGAAGGACGCGCTCGCGTCGTGGGAGCCGAAGGACGGCTTCGCCGCGCGGCTCGGCGAGCGGATCGGTCGGCGCGGCATGGAGATCGTCCGCACCGGCGACCTCTTCGCGTGGGCGTCCGAGCCCGTGATGCGCGAGTGGGCATCGGCCGCGCGGGCCGCTGCCGGGCTCGATTCCCAGGTCGCCTCGATGTTCCCCGCAGGCTCGAAGGAAGCGGGCGCGGCCGGGCAGATCGCCTCCATCGGCAAGGGCCGCGAGCGGAGCGCGCAGCTCCTCGAGCAACTGACCGACGGGCTGGTCGCCGTCGACTTCGACGCGCTCGCCGTGGGCGTGCGCGCGTGGGCGCACTTCGCCGAGGGCTCGGAGTTCGCGAAGGCGATCCCGGCGTCCGGGCCGGCGCCGCGCGAGGTCGCAGCGCTGCTGTCGCGGCTCCCCGACGCGTCGATGTACGGCGCGATGGGAATCGACCTCAAGGCGATGGGCGGCCTCGCGCACCTGCGCTCCATCCTCGCGACGATGCCCGAGGGCGATCGCCTGAAGCTTCCGGAGTGGATCGACGCGGTGCAGGACAAGGTCGACGGCGTGCAGGTCGCTGCCTATCCGAGCCGGCTCGGGCTGATGGTCGGCGGGCTGCTGAACGACGCGTCGCTCGTGGTGCTCACCTCCGATCCGGCGGCCGTGAAGGCCGGGCTCCGCGCCTGGGTCGAGTCGCAGTCGGGCGAGCGCGGCGGCGTCCGCACCGAGCCCACGTGGGAGGACGCGCGGCAGCTGAAGGACGGCAGCACCGTCGCGGCATTCGCCGTGAAGGAGACCGTCACCGGCCCGGGGCCGGACGCGATGGAGCGCCTCGCGAAGCAGCTCCTCGTCAGCAGCCGCGGGCTGCACGGCTTCGCGCGCGAGGTGCCGGGGGCGCTCGTCGTCACCTACAGCCAGCGCACCGACGTGCTCGACCGCGCGACGAAGGCCGCCTCGGGCGGCGGGAAGTCGCTGGCGACGAACGGCATGGTGCGCTCGATGGCGCCGTGGCTCGTGCCGGACGCCGACCTCGTCGCGTTCATCGGCGTGGGCGAGCTGCTCGGCGCCGCGCAGC
>JAIYBS010000288.1 GCA_027488415.1 Planctomycetaceae bacterium
CGGTTCGACTGCTTCCAGAAGTGGACCTCCTGCAGCTCGCGGTCGAACCAGCCGTTGCCGACGACGCCGTGCTGCGCGGGCCGCGCGCCGGTGAGCATCGAGCTCTGCACGCTGCACGTGACCGCGGGCAGGTCGGTGGTCAGCGTCCGGATGCCGCCCGAGGCGCGGGCGAATTCCTGGAGCCGCGGGCACTTTCGCCGCGCGAAGACGCTCGGCGAGAGCCCGACGATGTTGAGGACGGCGACGCGCACGAAGGCAGGATAGGTGCGAGCGCGCGGTCGACCTGAGGCGCCCAGCCGCGGTTCGCCGCGGGGCTCGCGGGGCTTGGATGGAGGACCTGGAGGACGGCAGGGAGCGGAGCGGACGGCGCGGATTCGCCGCGCAGGGCATCGATCACCGCCTCCGCCCGCTTGGCGGCGAACGCGCCGAAGCCCACCACGTGCGCCGGCCGCAGCGCGAGGATCGCCTGGCCGAGCGCGTCGTCGCAGGCGTGCTCGAGCGCGCGCGCCGTGGCTGCGTTCCGCCCGGTGCGCGGCAGCTTGTCGGGGGTGAGGTTCGCGCCGCTCTCGGCCATGAACGAGAGCGGGCACCAGTTCCACACGAAGGCCTCGCTGAAGAACGCCTCGCGCGTCCCGAAGCGCTCGCGCGCCCAGTTCCACACGCGCGCGCCGCTCACCTCGCTGCGTGCGCAGGCGAAGCCCTCGACCGGCCGCTTCGGGTGCATGCGGGCAGGGGCGCCGATGCGGGCAACGCGCGCGTCGATTCCGAGGAACCCGGTCACCGACGCGACCTCGCCGAACGGCACGCCGGTCTGCGCCATGCCGAACGGGCCGGGGTTCATTCCGACGAAGAGCACGCGCGGGGCGGGGCGCGCCATGCGCAGGAACGCGCGATGGGCGTACCACGCGTAGTCGAGCGGGTTGTAGATGAACGCGACGGGCGCGCCGAAGCGCGCCGAGCCGCAGCGATCGCGCAGCTCGGCGGCGATGCGTTCGAGGGCGGCGGCAGGTTCTCGGGCGCGAGCGGGCATTTCGGGAAATCTATCGAAACACCGTTGAACGGGCCGACGTATAGTGTACTACTACACTAGTACACAGGTTCGCATTCGCCCGCACCGTACCGCCTCGAGGCCTCCATGCCGCTCCCGTTCCTCGTCAACCCCGCCGCGCCCGTGCCGATCTTCCAGCAGATCGCGGACGGGCTCCGGGCCGCGATCGGCCGCGGCACCTTCCCGGCGGGAAGCCTGCTGCCGAGCGTCCGGGCGATCGCCGAGGAACTCGGCGTCAACCCGAACACCGTCCACAAGGCGATCACCGAGCTCGAGCGCGACGGGCTCGTCGCGGCCGAGCGGGGCAAGGGCATGGTCGTCCGGCCGGGGACGCGCTCGCAGGCGCGCGCCAGCGGCGACGAGGCCGTTGGTCAGCAGCTCGAGGCGGCCGCCCGGCTCGCCGTCGCCGCCGGCATCACGCCGGAGCGATTCGAGCAGCTCGCGCGCCGCGCGCATTCCGCCGCCACCCAGGAAGGAGATCGATGATGAACCACGGAATCGACAACGATCGACTCGCGCCCTCGGCGCTCGCACTCCGCTGCCGCGGGCTCCGCGTCCGCTTCGGGCGGACCGACGCGCTCGACGGCCTCGACCTCGACCTCGCTCCCGGCGACGCGCTGGGCATCGTGGGCCGAAACGGCGCCGGAAAGACCACGCTGTTCCGGTGCCTGATCGGCGCGGAGCGGGCGGACGCCGGCAGCGTCTCGAGCTCGCCGCCGATGGATCGCGAGTCCTTCCTCGCGAACACCGGCTTCGTGCCCGACCAGCTCGGCGCGTACGACTGGATGACCTGCGGCAGCGCGATCGAGTTCGTCGCGCGCCTGCAGCCGAACTTCGACCGCTCCTGGAGCGATCGACTGGTGCGCGCGCTCGCGGTCGACCGCGCCGCGCGCGTCACCGACCTCTCGCGCGGCATGCAGGCGCGGCTGGCGTTCGTGCTCGGCCTGTCGCACCGGCCCGGTCTCGTGCTCCTCGACGAACCGCTGCTCGGCGTCGACGTGGTGACGCACGACGTGGTGCTCGAGCTGCTCGCCTCGCTCCGCGCGGAGACGGGATGCACGCTCCTCGTCGCCTCGCACCAGCTCGGCGACCTGGCCCGGCTCACGGACCGCGTTGCCTTCATGGACCGCGGGCGCATCCACTCGATCGTCGACACGGAGTCGCTGACGGGCGGCACCTGCCGGCTCGCGGTGCGCGGCGTTCCCGCGGACTGGGCCCCGCCCGTGCCGTCGATCCTCGTGCGGCGAGGCGACGAGGCGGTGGTGGTGACCGTCGACGGCGACGGGCACGCGGTGGCCGCCGAGATCCGCGGCGCCCATGCGGAGGCACGGGTGGACGTGACCGTTCTCTCGATCAACGAGGCGTGCGCCGATCGGATGCGCGCGCTGGAGGAGGCCTGACATGAGCGCACTCGATTTCGCATCGGCAGTTCGTGACCCACGCTGCTCGGCGCTTCGCGACGTCCGGACGCTCGTCGCGAAGGACGCGCGCGCTGCCTTGGCGCCGCTCGCGATCGCCGGCGTACTTGCGGCGGCCGTGCTCGAGCCGTTGGCGCGGCTCGTTCTCTGGAACCTCGACCTGGTGACCTGGAAGGGCACTGACGTGGACCGGCTGGTGCTGGAGTCCGTGCGTAGCGCGTCGATCGTCTGCTGCGCGGTGCTTCCGGCGTGGGCCGGGGTCGAGGTCGCGTTCCTCGAGTCCGGACTCGGTCGTCGGAGCATCCTGGCGGCAGCGCCGGCATCGCGCGTTCGGGTGATCGGATCGAAGTTCGCGGTCGCGCTGCTCTGTGCCGTGCTGGTCGCGGCGAGCGGGGCTGCCGCGGACGCGATACTGCGGGCTGGCGGCATTCCCTTGGGACCGGACGCCCTGTCTCGCGCGGCGTCGCTGTTCCTCGTCGCGACCTGCGCCGCGCTGTCCGGCCTCGGCGCACCATCGCTCGGCCGAAGCCGCGTCGTCGGCTTCGCGATCGCGCTCGGGCTGCCTGCCGCGATCGCGGGTGCCGCGTGGACCTTCGGCGCGAGCGCATGGCAGGCTGCCGCGCTGGCACTCGCGACGTGCGCCATCCTCGCGTGGGTGGCTCGGCCCGCCCTGGCCGGCGAGATCGGATGCGATCCGACGCGTGCCTGGCGTCGTCCCGCGGGCATTCGGTCGGAGGGAGGCGGCGAATCCGGCCTGCCTGCCGGGAACCGTCGGGTGATGGCCGTGCTTCTCGAGAAGGACGCGCGCGTGGCTCGACCGCTCGTCCTCCTGGCGCTCGCGCTGATCGCGGGATTCGTGCTGTTCAGCCTGGCGCTCCCGCTGTTCGGCGAGCGGGTGATGCAGGACCTCGGCATCGGCGAGTCGGAGTCCGTCGCACGCAGGCTGAAGGCTGCGATGCCGATCGCGCTGCTCGCGCAGCTGGCGATGCCCGCGGCATCGGCGCTCCTGCTCGCCTACTGCGACGGGCGCGCGGCGGGCCGTCCGCTCTGCGCGCTGCCGGCCGGCGTGCGGGCGGTGGTGGCCTCGAAGGCCGTCGTGTGCCTCGCCGTGTTCGCGCTCTTCAGCGCGATCTCGCTCGCGCTGTTGCACGTCTCGGAATGCGGAGACGAGCCGCTCCTCCGCCGGCTCCTGTCGGCGGACGGCTGGCTCTGGGCATTCCTCCTTCTCTGCGCCTCGGGGATCCCGTGGTGCCTCGCACTGCCGGCGCTCGTCGGTGACCGGCGGCGCGCCGCGATCGCGGCGGTGGTCGGCGTGCCGCTCCTCTTCATCGGCGTCGGACTGGCCATGCAGTGGTCGATCCTCGCGTGGCACGACCTTGTCAGCGTTCGGATGCTGGGCGTCAAGATGTGGCTGGGCGACAACCAGGTCGCAGAGGCCTCGTTCGGGAGTTTCCCGCCGGTCATCGTCGCGTGGACGCTGAGCGGAATCGTCGCCGCGTTGCTGGCGGCACCGGCGATCGCGGGACTTGCCTCGACGGCGCGGATCCGCGTTCGCGCCCGGCGCGCGATCCCGGCGGTTGTGGCGGCCTCGGTGGTCATCGGGTCGCTGGCCTACGCGCTGCCCGGGTTCGCGTGGGACGCGTATCGGATGCGCTCGAACTTTGAGCGCCAGGCGCGCGCCGCGATGAACGATCGCATCCTCGACCAGCTCGTGCGCGACGTTGCCTCGCGACTCGCGGTATTGCCGCCGGATCCGCGGCGCAACGCGGCGGGCTTGCCGGAGTACGACGAGGGCGAGGTTTGGAGGGTGCGCGACGCGATCCTCGTTCGCCCCGAGAACATCGCGCGCGCCTGGTGGTCGGTGGCGTGGACCCGGGAGCCGTTGAACCGCGTGCTGGAGGAGGAGATTTCCCTGGGTCGCACGAGCCTCGACCGGGTCTTCCCGGGTCCCCTTGAGTACGCGCTGGCGGTGCGAGCCTCGCGCGAGCCGGTCGCCGCCGAGACCGAGATCCGGAGACTCGTCGATGATCCGAGGGCCAACGCTGGGATTCGGATCGTTGCGGCCGCGTGGCTCGGGCCCGTGAACGCCGCGATGGCCGCTGCCGACGTCCTGGCCAACTCGCCTTCGGCGATGGAGCGGGCGTTCGCGACCGCCGTGCTCGCGGAGTGCGGGGAGTCGCAGCGGGAGGATCCGGCGCGGGCGCAGGGGGGCAGTTTCGGATCGAGGGTTGCTGCGTCGACCACGCTCGCGCCGGACGAACCTGGCTTCTACTACTGCAACCCCAGGGGCCTTGCGCTCGACTCGCTCCGCGATCTCGAGCGACGGGTACGCGAGCCTGCCGCGGAGGATGCGTCCCGGGGGTGGCTCGGCCTTGCGTCGACCTGTCGGATCGACCTCGAGACGGTGATGCGCGCTCGCGCCCTGCTCGAGAGCGGACCGTCGGACCTGTGCGAGATCCTCCAGGCGATGGGCAACACGCGCTTCGCCTCGTACGAGGAGTCGCCGGACGTGGTCAACGCCGCGTGCGAGTGCCTCCGGAAACCCGTGCGGTGATCCCGCGGATCGACGTCAGATCTCGTACCGCAGGCCCGCGTAGAGACGGATGTCGTTCTGCAGCGCGGTCGGCGGATCGACCTTCGACTGGTACTGCCAGCGGACGCCGCCGAGGAGCTTGAGGCCCGGGATGTCGGCGACCTTCATCGTCCACTCGGTGCGGAAGAGCATCAGGTAGTCGCTGAAGTCCTCGAACGAGGGCGCGATCCAGTACGAACCGACGAGCGCCTGGGTGTCGGTGATGGCCCAGTCCCAGTCGAGCTGCGCGTAGAGCTCGGGCTGGCCGTTGTTCTGGTCGCCGAACTCGTACGTGTAGCCGGCACCGAGCTTGCCCAGCAGCGAGACCGGCGGCGCCTTCAGGAACTCGTAGCCGATGCCGGCCCAGCCCGAGAGACGCTGCTCGTAGCTCTCGAGCGGGGCCCACTGCGCCTGGCCCTTCACGAACCACAGCCAGCGCGGGTTCGCCTCGATGCGACGGTCGTAGACGCTGGTGACCAGCAGGTTGTTGTCGGTGGTCCCGCCGTCGACGACCCTGAAGAAGTACTCGGCGCTGTTGGCCCACTTGTCGACGTCCTTCACCTCGTACACGGCGCTCGCGGCCGCGCGGAAGTCGAGCTGCTTGTTGGCGGCGTTCACGTAGTTGACGTTTCCGTCGAAGATCAGCTTCCAGGGCGACGGCACCGGCGCGGGCGCGGGCACCGCGGCACCGGCCTTGGCGGCGTCGTCGGCGGGGTTCACCTGGCCCTCGGGCTTGGGCGCGTCCATGTCGGCGTTGGCGGCGGGCGTCCCTTCCTGGCGGAGGCGGACGGCCTGGTCCTCGGCCTGCTGCGCGGCGTCCGCGGCCGCGGCGACCGCGGCCATGGAGGCAACCTTGGCGCGCGCGATGGTCATCGTGCCGAGCACCGGGTGCTCGATCGTGATCGCATCGGCGGTCTCGGAGACCAGCTTCGCCTTGATGGCATCGCCGGAGGCGAGCGCGACGATGACGGTCTGCCCGGGCGCGGGCGCGGCCGGAGCGGCCGGGTCCTGGGCGAATGCGAGGGGCGCGAACGTCAGCGCGACGGCGGCTGCGGTGGTGAGGTGCTTCATGCGGTGTCCCTGTCTGCCGGCTCCGCCGACGTGCGGAAGGTACCGGGAAACCGAGTGTTGGTTTCGAATTCAGGGCAATTGACGCTTGCGTCCCGTGGTCCGTAGCCTCCGGGGATGAAGATCGGCGCCTGCCTCCGGCAGACCCTCTCCGTGCTGGCCATCCTTGGCGCGCTGTCCGCCATGGCGGCCTTCCCCGGCTGCGGCTCGGCCAAGAAGAAGTCTGAGTTCGGCGACAACGCCAAGATGCTGAAGGACCAGCGCCTGAAGCGGGCCGACCTCGAGGCGATGTCGAACGCCTTCGCCGACCGTTACTTCACGCTGATGCTCTCGGCCAGCGAGAAGGTGATGCGCGGGAACCCCGACATCGGCCAGCGCCGGCTGATGAACGGCCTGAGGCTCCTGAGCGTGTCGAGCATCTACGACATCGCCACCAGCCCGGACACGCTGACGCAGCTGGTGGACCAGCTCGTGGTCGTGACGCTGCAGAACTACTTCTGGGTCGATTCCGGCCGCGCGCACGCGATCTGGGGGACGCGCGCGCAGCCGCTCGTCGAGAACCTGCGCCGCGCGCGCGAGGACATCTGGAGCATCGCGTCGAAGGTGTTCACCGACGAGCAGCTCGAGGAGCTCGACCTGCTGATCGCCACCTGGTGGAGCCGCCGCGGCGGCACGGAGTTCGTGGCATACGTCCGCTTCAGCGAGGTGGCGGCCGCGAAGGGATCCGAGATCATCGACGCCGTGCAGGGCGGCGGCGGCCTGCTCGAGCCGCTCGACCGCGTCACGGACGTCGCCGAGGAGACGAGGCTCTCGGTGGAACGCACGTTCTTCTGGGCGAAGCGCGTGCCGCTGTTCGCCACCTGGCAGGCCGACGCGATCATGTACGACGTGATCGCCACGCGCGAGGTCGGTGCGGCGCTCGACAACGTGAACTCGTTCGCGCGCACCGCCGACACGCTGCCGGAGCGGTTCGACCGCATCATCCACCAGGTGGAGACGGTGCAGTCGCGCGCCGGCACCGTGGTCGACAAGGCGTTCTGGCGGGCGCTGGGCGTGCTCGGCGTGGTGTTCGCGGGCGTGTTCGCCCTCATCTGGTGGAAGGGGAAGAACCGATGATCGGTGCAAAGACGATCTCCGTCGCCGCGTTCCTGTTCGCACTGGCATTCCAGGCCGCGCCGCCCGCCGCGCCCGCGCCCTCGGCGGCGAACGCGACGCCGCCCGTGCCCGCGCCGGGGACCGGCGTGCCCGCACCCAAGGTCGATTCGTCGATCCGGCCCGCGGACGTGATGAACCAGGCGGCGGGTGCCAATGCAGCCGGCAGCGCCGAGCGCGCCATCGCCGAGGCGCTGCGGGGACTGGAGCTCTCGCAGCTCGAATACACCAAGGAGATGTCGGAGCTGGTCGAGGCGTTCCCCTCGTACTCGCCGCACCCGACCATGTGGAACGGCAAGCTCCGGATCGTCGGGTCGAGCACGATGGGCCCGCTCCTGACGAACCTCGGCATCGGATTCGAGACGCTCTACCCGCAGCTCGACATCACGGTTCAGCAGGGCGGCAGCGAGATCGGAGTCGACGCGCTCCGCGAGGGGCGCTGCGAGCTTGCGGCGCTGTCGCGCCCGCTGTCCTCCGCCGAGCGGGATGCGCTGCGCACGGCGACGGGCAAGGAGCCGGTCGAGGCCGTCGTCGGGCTCGACGGCGTGTGCGTGTTCGTCAATCGCGACAATCCGCTGACCGGGCTCACGAAGGCGCAGTGCAACGGCATCTTCTCGATCCAGCACGCGCGCATGCCGCGCCCGATCTACCGGTGGAGCCAGGCCGACCCGACGTCGCCGATCGGCGACGAGTTCATCACGCTGTACGTGCCAGACCCCAGGTCCGGCACGCTTGACCTCTTCCGGGCCTGGTGCATGCCGGGCGAGGAGGTCACGACCTCCATGCGCTCGACCGAGCCGGGCCCATCCAGCGTCGTGAACGCGTGCTGCGCGTACCGCATGGCGATCGGGGTCGCCGGTTTCGGCAACCGCCAGCCGCGGGCGCGGATGGTGCCGCTCGGAGAGTCGACCGAAGGCCCGTTCATCGCGCCGACGGTCCAGACCATCCAGAACGGGAGCTACCCGCTGTCGCGACCGCTCACCGTGGTCTTCCTCGCGGCACCGGGCACGGCGGGCGACGAGGTCATCCTCGACTTCCTGCGGTACGTGCTCTCGGAGACCGGGCAGGACCAG
>JAIYBS010000105.1 GCA_027488415.1 Planctomycetaceae bacterium
ACGCCCACGGACGCGCGGTCTCCTGCAGGTCGTACTTGATGCTGGGCACCACGCAGATTGGGAAATCACCCGCGATGCCGCCGCCGATCTGGAAGAAGCCCACGCCCTTGCCCTTGGCCATGGCCTTGTAGTCGTCGTACAGGTTGGCCATGTACTCGATGCCGCTCTTCACGATGTTGGCGCTGCACTCGTTGAACTTCACGTGCGAGGCGAAGATGTTGCCGAACGTCGAGTCCTCGTGGCCCGGCACGACGATCGGCAGGTTCGCCTTCGCGGCGGCCAGGAGCCAGCACTCGTCGGGGTTCCCCTCGAACTTCGAGCGGGGCAGCGAGAGCACCAGCTCGTAGAAGTACTCGTGCCAGAAGCGGCGCGTGCCGTCCTTACCGGCGCGGGTCCACATGGGAACGAGCACCTTCTCGACCGCGCGGAACGCCTCGTCCTCGGGGATGCTGGTGTCGGTCACGCGGCGCATGCGCTGCTTGAGGATGCGCGTGTCGTCGTTCTTCGTGAAGTAGCGGTACTCGGGGAAGTCCTTGTAGCTGTCGTGCGCGACGAGGCGGAAGAGCGACTCCTCGAGGTTCGCGCCGGTGACGCTCAGGCCGTGCACGAGCCCCGCGCGGATGGCGGGCGCCAGGCTGATGCCGAGCTGCGCGCTGCTCATGGCGCCGGCCACCGCCCAGTACATCTTTCCGCCCGACTGCACGTGGTCCCAGTACGCGTACAGCGCGTCGCGCGTGGCGCGGCTGTTGAAGTTCCGGTAGTTGTCGGCGACGAACTGGAGGATCGGGAGGTTCGGCGTGGCCATGGGGCAGGAAGGGTACCGCGCCGCGGGAGCGGGTGTAATGGCGCCATGGTCCCCGAAGGACGCCGCGCCACCCTCACCGTGATCTGCGGGCCCATGTTCGCGGGCAAGACCACGGCGCTCCGCTCGGCTATCGAGGACGCACGCGCCGCCGGACTCCGCGTCGCCGTCGTGAAGCCCGCGCGCGACACGCGCTACGCCCCGGACGCCATCGTGACGCACACGGGCGAGCGCACCGAGGCGCACGCGGTCCGCTCGCTCGACGAGGCGCTCGCGCTCGAGGCGGACCTCGTCGCCGTCGACGAGGTGCACTTCTTCGCGGGCGAGGCGGTCGCGCCGATCGACGCGCTGCTCGCGCGCGGCACCTCGGTGGTCGTGGCCGGCTGCGACATCGACCACTTCGGCGGCGTCTTCGCGCCGTTCGACGCGCTGCTTCCGCGCGCGCACGCGGTGCGGCGCATCGCGGGCACCTGCGTCCGATGCGGCGCGCCGAGCACGCACAGCGAGCGCCTGGTGCCGATCACGGACCGCATCATCGTCGGCGGGATCGGCGACTTCGTGGCGACGTGCGCGGCCTGCTTCCGACCGTGCGCCCGACCCTGACGGCCGGGCGGCACCTGCCGGGGCGTATCCTCCGAGCGTGCAGCAATACACCGGACTCCTCGGCGTGGCGGCGATCCTCGCGCTCGGCTGGGCCCTCTCGACGGACCGCCGCGCCGTCCGCCCGCGCACGGTCATCACGGGGGTCGTGCTCCAGTTCGCGATCGCGTTCCTCTTCCTGCGATTCCCCCCGGTCGCCGCCGCGTTCACGGCGTTCGCGACCGGCGTGACCAAGGTCATCTCCTTCGCGGACGAGGGGACGCGCTTCATCTTCGGGAACGCCGCCGACGCCTCTGGCGCCTGGGGCTTCATCTTCGCGGTGAAGGTGCTGCCGATCATCGTCTTCTTCGCGTCGCTGATGGGCGTTCTCTACCACCTCGGCGTGATGCAGCGGGTGGTCGCCGGCCTCGCGGCGGTGCTGCGCGCGGCGCTCGGGATCAGCGGCGCGGAGGCGCTCTCCGGCGCGGCGAACATCTTCCTCGGGCAGACCGAGGCCCCGCTCACGGTGAAGCCGTTCATCGCGGGCATGACGCGCTCGCAGCTGATGTGCATCATGGTCGGTGGATTCGCCACCATCGCCGGCAGCGTGATGGCCGCCTACATCGTGATGGTCGGCGGCGACGATCCCGCCGCGCGCATCGAGGTGGCCCGGCACTTCATGACGGCGAGCGTGATGAGCGCGCCGGCCGGCATCGTGATGGCGAAGCTGATGCTGCCGGAGACCGAGGCCGTGCCGTCCGAGTCGATCGAGTCGCTCCGCTCCGCGCCGCGCACGACCGCCAACGTGATGGACGCGGCGGCCGAGGGCGCGACCGACGGCCTGCACCTGGCGCTCAACGTCGCGGCGATGCTGGTGGCGTTCGTCTCGCTGATCGCGCTCCTCAACTGGCCGCTCGCCGCGCTCGGGAACGCGGAGTTCGCGTGGCTGCCGATCGCCTCGTGGCGCGCGGCCGCGGGCCTCCCGGAGTTGACGTTCCAGAACATCCTGGGCCTCGTGCTGCAGCCGCTCGCGTGGCTCCTCGGCGGCGGTGCCGAGTCGCGCACGCTCGCCTCGCTCATGGGGACGCAGGTGATCGCGACCGAGTTCGTCGCCTACGCGGACCTCGCGCAGCAGGTGAAGGCCGGCGGCATCTCCGGCCGCACGCAGGCAATCGCCACCTACGCGCTGTGCGGGTTCGCGAACCTGCCCTCGATCGCCATTCAGATCGGCGGCCTCAGCGCGATGGTCCCGTCCCGTCGATCCGAGATCGCCCGGATCGCGCCGCGGGCCATGGTCGCGGGTGCGCTCGCGTGCTGGATGACGGGCGCGGTCGCGGGCGTGTTCCTGCCGACGCCGTGAACGCCCGCCCGGGGCGGGTCAGCGGACGAGCACCATCTCGCCCACGAGCCCCGGCCCGAACGCGAGGCCGACCCACGGACGCGGGACGCCCGCCTCGCGCAGCCGCCTCAGGATGAAGAGCAGGGTGGCGCTCGACATGTTGCCGTGCTCGCGCAGCACCGCGCGGCTGTGCTCGTCCGCGGACGGCGGAAGCCGCAGCGCGTCGCGTACCGCATCGAGCACCCGCGGTCCGCCGGGATGGATCGCCCATCCGCCCACGTCGGCGGTGTCCAGCCCGTTCGCCGTGAGCACTTCGTGCACCCACGGGCCGACGGTGCCCTGCAGGATGTCGGGCACGCGCGCGCCGAGGGTCATCTCGAAGCCGTGGTCGCCGACGGTCCACCGCATCTCGTCCGCCGTTCCGGGGATCAGTGTGGTGGCCACGGCGGCGAGCTCGGGCCCGTCGCCCTCGGCATCGATGACTGCCGCCGCGCATCCGTCCGCGAAGATCGCGTTCGCGACGAGCCGGTCCATCCGTGCCGAGCGATGGAAGTGCGCAGACGAGACCTCGGTGCAGCAGACGAGGACGCGCGCGGAGGGGTCCGCCAGCACCGCGTCGCGCGCGCTCGCGAGCGCGTTGACGGCCGCGTGGCAGCCCATGTGGCCGATGTTGAGTCGCCGGCACCCTCGGTCCATGCCGAGCTCCTCGACGAGGCGCGCGTCGATGCCCGGCGACTCGTACCCCGTGCACGACGCGGTGATGCAGTGCGTGATCGTGCGCGCGTCGAGGCCGGAGCGCTCGATCGTGCGACTCGATGCCTCGGCCGCCATGGCGAAGGCCGTCTCGCGCCAGAGGCGCATCCGTGCGGCGGTACCAGGGGTTTCGCGCGGCGTGACCTCGCCGGCGGCGTCCGCGTAGAGCCCGCTGCCCTCCTCCGGCGTCGCGGCCGAGGATCGCCGGTCGATGCCGCTTCGTTCCGCGAGCCGCTCGATGACGCCGCCCGCGACGCCCTCCGGCGCGAGCCGCTTCGCGAGCTCGATCCACCGCGCGCGCGTGAGCGTCGCGGCGGGCGTGGCAACCTCGATGGACCGGATGCGTGCGCTCATGCGACCGCGCCTCCCGGCCTGCCGATTCGCTCCGCGACGCGCGACGCGATGCCCGGTGCCGTCGCGCCCGCGCGGATCGCAAGGGACACCAGCGCCGGGCTCCGGAGCGCGAGCGAG